>JAFDLS010000207.1 GCA_019306365.1 Deltaproteobacteria bacterium | reverse complement strand
TGCCATACAAAATTATTATTTTCCACCTTCCATGGCCAGATATTTTTTGTTAAATACATGGTCCATACCTATCAGACATGTATGCCGGCCCTCCTCGAATTAACCAGAGTGCATTATTTTGCCGAAGTTTGAGCAGCGTTTTTCCCAAATTTCAGTTTGATTAACTTACTTGTATTGATATAGAATATATCCAGCTTAAAAAAAATTGTTGTAGTTTGCTCTTGAAAAAAAGGGGAAAGAAATGAAAAAAGCGGTTTATTATGGACCAAAAGACGTTCGTGTGGAAAAGGTTGAGGAGCCTGAACCACAAGCCGGGCAGGCAAAGGTTAAGGTAAAGTATTGCGGTCTTTGCGGGTCAGATCTTCACGAGTACCTTCACGGTCCTTTCCCGATAAGTCCTTTTGGGCATGAGGTTTGCGGGGAAATCGTGGAGCTTGGCCCGGAGGTTGAAGGATTTCAGGTCGGTGACCGGGTCAACGCCTTTCAGAAAGACGGGTACGCTGAATATATGGTCGCCCCTCAGGAAAGGCTGCTCAAGCTGCCGGACAGCGTAAGCTGGGAGCGCGCGGCCATGCTTGAACCCCTGGCAGGCGCGGCGTACGCCATAGAGCGCGGCGGCGTTAAATCAGACGATACCGTACTTATCGCCGGGGCCGGACCGGTTGGCTTGCTCGTGCTTCTGGGGGTGAAACTTCTTGGGGTAGAAACGGTTTATATTACTGATATTTCAGAAAGCAGAAGAAGGATCGCCAAGGAGTTGGGCGCGTCTGCCGTTTTTAATCCCGCGGAACTTAAAATTCCACCGAAAATGAAGGAACTAACCGGCGGCCAGGGTGTGGACGTGGCCATTGAGGCGGTGGGTATTGAGGCGACCCTCAAGGACTGCCTGGCCTCGACACGTTACCGGGGCACGGTTATCATACAGGGTATTTTTACCGAAAAGGTGCCAGTTCACATGCTCGGGTTCGTGACCAGAGAGATGACCATGATCGGCACGAATTCAATAAATTCGGCCCTTGCCCTTGACTGGATTGAGAACAAGGGTATAGAGCCGGAGAAGATTGTCACCAGCATCATCCCGCTCGATCAAATAAGCGCCAACGGGTTTGAGGCTCTGGCCGCCGATAAGGAAAAAAACATCAAAATTTTAATCGAACCCTGACACAATGGGCGCGCTTTCAACCAGCAAGGGAAAACTCTCTCCTGGCTGTTGAAAATAATAAGCACAGTGATTATAATAATAATTGACAAAATTTTACTTATTTAAGGATGTAATGCCTACTTTACGCATTTTGACCTATCCGGATCCATTTTTAAAAAAAGAGGCCGGACCCATCGAAACGGTGGATGAACAGATTGTGACGCTGGCCAATGACATGCTTGAAACCATGTACAACGCTCCGGGAGTTGGTCTGGCCGCGCCTCAGGTGGGAGAGGATAAGCGTTTGGTTGTCATTGATGTCAACCAAAAAGAGGGTGAACAAGACCCGCTTGTTTTGATTAATCCCGAGGTTGTTGATTCCGATGGTGAAGTTGTTTACGAAGAGGGCTGCCTCTCTGTGCCAGACTGCCTGGCCGACATAAAACGGGCTGAAAGAGTCCGGGTTCGCGGTCTGGACCTGGAAGGAAACCCGGTTGATATTGAGGCTGATGACCTTTTGGCCATCGCCCTTCAGCATGAGATTGATCATCTGAACGGTGTTTTGATTATCGATCGGATCAGTCCGCTCAAACGGGAGCTTTATCGCCGCAAAGTTAGGAAGGCCTTGAAAGAAAAGCAGGCAAATGCCTGAAAACGACCGGTGGCGCATAGTTTTTATGGGTACGCCTGAGTTTGCTCTCCCCTCGCTTTCCGCCCTGGCGAACTCCGGGGACGAGGTAGTCCTGACTGTGACTCAACCGGACCGGCCTCGAGGACGGGGGCGCAAGCTGGCTCCCCCGCCGGTCAAAATCCTGGCCGAGGAATTGGGTCTGCCGGTCCTGCAGCCTGAAAAGATCAGGGAGCCGGGCCTTGTATCCCGGCTTGAGGTGTTGGAGCCGGATCTTTTTGTGGTTGTGGCTTATGGACAGATACTGACATCCGCCTTGCTCGATCTGCCTCGTGTCGGACCCCTTAACGTTCACGCCTCTTTGCTGCCCGCTTACCGCGGACCGGCTCCCATCAACTGGGCGATTATCAACGGTGAGACTGAAACGGGCGTGACAACCATGTTCATGGCACAGGGTGTTGACACCGGACCCACCCTTTTATCTCGCCCCTTGCAAATTGAGGAAACCGATACAGCCGGAATTTTGCATGACCGTCTTTCTCATCTGGGAGCTGAGATTTTGATTGAAACCATAACCGGTCTCAAAGCCGGGACTGTGTCGCCTCAGCCGCAGCCTGAGACCGGGGTTAGCCATGCCCCTTTGCTGACCAAATCTGATGGGCTTCTGGACTGGAAACGGCCCGCAATCGAGCTGGCCGGGCTGGTTAGGGGTCTTGATCCATGGCCTGGAGCCCGAACCACCTTTCAGGGCCGAAGACTGAAACTCTTTGGCGGTCGCGTGGGAAGCGTTCGAGGTCAGCCGGGCCAGGTCATGGGCCTTGAACGAGGCCGGCTGCATATTGCCGCGGGTGAAGGCAGCCTGATGGTGGCCGAACTTCAGCTGGCCGGTCAAAAACGTCTTAAAGCCGTTGACTTCTGGCACGGCCAGCGCCTTAACGCCGCTTCTATCCTCGGAAATTGAACTTGGCCCGCAAAAGGCAAAAAAGAGCCCGTTTGAAACCGAAAAACGCCCGGGCTGCGGCGCTCCTGTCCCTTCTTGACATGGAGTCGGGCCGTTATCCAGAGGAAGCTTTGAACGAATACGGGGACGGATTGGCCCGGCGGGACCGGGCTTTGGCAAACGCCCTTGTCTTTGGGATCCTGCGGTATCGGAACAGCCTGGATTGGATTTTATCCCGTTTTTTGAAGAAGCCTGAAAAGCCCCTTGATCCCGTGATTCGAGCCGTCCTCAGACTCGGGTTTTTTCAGCTCATCCACCTGGACCGGGTTCCAGCGTCAGCCGCTGTAAACGAGTCCGTTAATTTAGCCCGGGAATATGGACCGCCTGGATCGCAAAACCTGGTCAACGGAATTTTGAGGGCGGTCACCCGAACCGAAAATCTGCCAGACCCGCAAGAGGCCGATCTTTCTCCTGTAAAAAAACTTTCCCTCACTGAGTCTCATCCTGAATGGCTTGTTGATCGGTGGGTTAAGCAGTTCGGACTTGAAGAAACCTCGGCACTGCTAAAGGCCAACAACCAGATCCCGCCTCTAACCCTGCGAATCAATCCCACCGGAAAATCCCGCCAGGAACTGATTGCCACGCTGAAGGACCATGTCGATCAAATCAAGCCCACCACCTACTCGCCCGAAGGCGTCGAGGTTTACGGCTCAACCGGATCGATTACCCAGCTCCCCGGTTATAAAGAAGGTTTTTTTACGGTACAGGATGAGGCGAGCCAGATGATTGCCTATCTGGTCCGGCCGGGTAACGGGGAAAAGGTTCTGGACGCCTGTGCCGGTCTCGGGGGCAAGGCCCTGCATTTGGCGTGCCTGGGCTCTGGGGCTGTCTGGGCTCTTGACACCGATCTGAACCGGCTCCATCAGATCAGACCGGAAGCGGACCGTTTGGGGATAGGCCCCCTGGCGGTTGTTCAGGGTGATCTGCTAAACTGCCCTTTTCAACCCGAATCCTTCCAGGCAGTTCTGGTGGACGCGCCCTGTTCCAACCTGGGAATTATCCGCCGCCGCCCGGATGTAAAATGGCTCAAGTCCGCTTCGGATCCAGAGCGGATGGCAAAGCTGCAGTTAAAACTCCTTGAAGCCGCCTCTCGTTTGGTTAGCCCTCGAGGGCGGCTGGTTTATTCGGTTTGCACTATAACGCCGGAAGAAACGCAAGGTTGTGTTAATGCCTTTCGGCTGCAAAATGAGAATTTCGACCTGGTATCGGCTCTAAACTTTCTGCCTTCGTCGGCTCAACCCCTGGTAGGAACTGACGGGACGCTGCAAACCTGGCCCCATAAACACCGGATGGATGGTTTTTTTGCCGCCGTTTTAATAAAAAGTTAACCCTTATGCCTGACCCGGCTAATCGTCAATTACTTGATAAAAAAAGTTTTTAACTTGAAGAATTTTAAGAATTGTATAAACTTTTTAACAAGTAGTTATTATTTCCACTTGGCTGAAACCGTTCATTACATTATTAGGAGGATGCGATTATGCCAAACACACCTCAACACTGCCCGGGTTTCGAGGATTTGAAACATTTAAGCGCCTTCAGTTGTAAATGCCCTGACTGCGGACACGAGAAGGAGATCTTCTCGGATGAATTTGACAAGCCGCATGTCTGTAAAAACTGCGGACAGGAAATTGATTTTACCAAGTGCACCCTGGAAGCCGAGGCCGGAGCCTGAAACCTTAAGCCTTTTTCAATAAAAAAAACCGGGATCACCCGGTTTTTT
>JAFDLS010000206.1 GCA_019306365.1 Deltaproteobacteria bacterium | reverse complement strand
CTTGAAAACTCCTGATTGATTTCTTACCTGACTCCCGAAACTCTGTCAAGGACTCATTTGAGCAAACGTGTGTTGACCTGTTTTTTTCAGCCGGCCAAACCGCCCGCTCCAACCAAAGCATGGGCTTTAATTGACTTTATTAAGGCAGTATAATATAACCATATGGGCTTTTAGGCCACATACTTCACATGAGGTGACGTCATGTCCAATGTAGTCATATTAGGCACCCAATGGGGTGACGAGGGAAAAGGAAAAATAATAGACCTCTTAACAGAATACGCCTCCACGGTGGTCCGCTTTCAAGGAGGTAACAACGCCGGGCACACCCTGGTTGTGGGCGGCGAAAAATTCATCCTGCATTTGATCCCCTCGGGAATCCTACATCCGGGTAAAAAGTGTCTCATTGGAAATGGCGTGGTCGTGGATCCAGCCGTGCTTATAAGCGAGATCAAGAGGTTACGGGCGCGGGGAGTCAAGGTAACTCCCAAGAACCTTGCTTTGAGTGAGCGCGCTCATCTGATCATGCCTTATCACAACGCCCTGGACCTGGCTCGCGAGGCCAGGAAGGGTAAGAAAAAAATCGGCACCACCGGCCGGGGTATCGGCCCGTGTTATGAAGACAAGGCGGCTCGCGTGGGACTTCGCGTGGTGGATCTGCTCAACCGGAAGCATTTTCTGGCCAACTTGAGGACCAACCTGGAAGAAAAGAATTTCATTCTGGAAAAATTTTATAAGGCTGAACCTTTAAACCGGGCCAAGATTACCAGGGACTCCGCGAAATGGACCAGGTTCCTGGCTCCATTTGTAGCCAACATCACGGAGCGGATAGATCAGACGGTGCGAAAAAATGAGAACATTCTTTTCGAAGGAGCTCAAGGCACGCATCTGGACCTGGATCATGGCACCTATCCCTTTGTCACGAGTTCAAACCCGGTCGCGGGCTCAGTCAGCGCGGGCGCGGGTTTGGGGCCCAAGCGGATCGATTCCGTGGTCGGTCTGGTCAAAGCCTACACGACCCGGGTGGGTGACGGTCCTTTCCCCACTGAGCTCATGGATAAGATCGGCAAGCATCTGCGTGATCACGGCCAGGAATACGGCTCAACCACGGGACGTCCCAGACGCTGCGGCTGGCTGGATACGGTCGTTCTGCGAGAAAGCGCCCGCCTCAACAGCCTGGACATGGTTGCCCTGACCAAACTTGATATTTTGACCGGTCTTGACAAGATCAAGATTTGCGTGGCTTATAAGCTGGACGGGAAAAAGATAAAATATATACCTGCCGATCTGAACGCTTTTGAGCGCTGTGAACCGGTTTACGAAACCCTGCCCGGGTGGACGGAGGATATATCCGGCGCGAAAAAGATGTCGGGCCTGCCTCGCGCGGTGCAAAAATACATCCATCGCCTGACCGACCTGATCGAGGTGCCGGTTGGAATCGTATCTGTAGGCGCTGACCGCGAACAAACCATCATGCTGAAAAATCCTTTTAAAACCTCGCGCAAAAGGTGAGGGAATAACTTGGTAACGCCTTATGACGTCATCGTGGTGGGGGCTGGACACGCCGGCTGCGAGGCCGCTCTGGCTCCGGCCAGGATGGGGGTCAAAACCCTGCTCCTAACCATTAACGCCGACCATATAGCGGCCATGAGCTGTAATCCGGCCATTGGCGGGCTGGCCAAGGGCCATCTTGTCAAGGAGATAGACGCTCTCGGCGGGGAGATGGCCCGAAATATTGATGAAACCGGTATTCAGTTTCGGCGGCTTAACACCCGGAAAGGCCCGGCTGTGCGTTCCTCACGGGCGCAGGCCGATATGGACCTTTACCGCAAGCGCATGAAGCGGGTCCTGGAGGAACAGGACCATCTGGATATCAAGCAGGCCATGACAGACAGGATCCTGGTCAAGGATGGGAGGGCCGTTGGTGTCGAGACCAGCGTGGGTCAGATTTTTGAAGGCCGGACAGTCATCCTGACCACCGGGACCTTTCTGCATGGATTGATTCACATAGGGTTGAATAATTTTCCGGCCGGACGCATGGGAGATCCTGCTTCAAACAAGCTTTCCGACTGCCTCACCGATTTAGGCTTTCGGCTGGGACGACTAAAAACAGGCACCACACCCCGCCTTGACGGACGGACTATCGATTTATCTTCTCTCGAGATTCAGCCGGGTGACGATCCGCCCCGGCCTTTTTCTTTTATGACCAGGAGCATTCCTTTGCCTCAGGTGCCCTGTCATTTAACGTACACTAATGAAGAGACTCACCAAATCATCCGGGGCGGCCTGGACCGTTCGCCTCTTTTTTGCGGGATGATCAAAGGCGTTGGCGCCCGGTACTGCCCTTCGATTGAGGACAAGGTTCACCGTTTTCCTGAAAAACCGAGGCATCAGATATTCCTCGAACCGGAGGGTCTGGAAACAACCGAGATTTATCCTAACGGAATACCGACCAGTCTGCCTCTGGATATACAGACAGCCATGCTTAAGACCATTCCCGGCCTGGAGCGCGCCGAGATTGTCCGGCCCGGTTATGCCATTGAGTATGATTACGCCGATCCGACCCAGCTTCGGCCCACTCTGGAAACCAAGCGGGTCAAAGGACTGTACTTCGCCGGGCAGATCAACGGCACCAGCGGCTACGAGGAGGCCGGGGCTCAGGGACTTTTGGCCGGAATTAACGCGGCCCTGGTTTGCCAGTCAGGGGAGCCGTTGATTATCGATCGCTCCCAGGCTTACATGGGCGTTATGGTTGATGATCTGGTTACCCTAGGCACGAACGAACCCTACCGCATGTTTACCTCCCGGGCCGAATATCGCCTTCTTTTGCGTGAGGACAACGCCGACCTGCGTCTGACCGAGATCGGCCGCCGGGTTGGTCTGGTCACGGATGAGTACTACGCTCATTTTAAAAAAAAAGCAGCTGCCTCGACAGAGGCTTTGGCCCGGCTGCATGAGCAGCGGGTTAACCCTACCGCCTCAGTTAACGATTGCTTGAACGATCAGGGATCAGCCTCATTGAAAAAACCGGTCAGCTTGGCCGAACTGGCCCGCCGTCCTGAGCTGACCTTGACGGATCTGGCCCCTCTGGCCCCGTGGGTGGGCGAGTTGTCTCCTGAGGTGTCTGAGGTGATTGAGATCGAGGTCAAGTACGAGGGTTACCTGGACCGTCAGGCTGAGCAGGTGGAGCGCTTTAAAAGGCTTGAACATGTCGCGCTTCCTGAGGATATGGTCTATACGAATCTGTCAGGTCTTTCCAGGGAAGCTCAGGAAAAGCTCACCAGAATCAGACCGATTTCCTTAGGTCAGGCGGCGCGTATTTCCGGGATAACCCCGGCGGCGATCGCCGTACTTGAAATTCATCTTAAAAAAATAGAACCCATTGACTTTCCATGTGGTGAAGGTTAAAAATTATTTAAGGCGTATATCCAACGAAAAAAAATATTACAAAAAAAGGTAGGATGAAATGAAAAAGACATTGATCCTGGGTCAATTGGTTCTTGTTTTAGCGTTTCTTCTGGTCCTCATTGCCCCCGGTCCGTCGTCGGCGCTGGATGTTGGCGTAAGGGGCTCTTACTGGTTACCGAGCATGGACTCCGATCTTCAGGTGGACCAAGGAGGAGTCTCGGGAACCAACTTAGACCTTAAGGGTGATCTCGGCGTTGACAATGAGTTCTTCCCTGGGGGTGAAATCTGGTTTGGGTTAGGCCATCACTCTTTTGCTTTGGGTTACTTCCAGGCCAGTTATAATGGAGACACGGTCTTAAACGGCAGCCCGGTCTATAATGGAGTAACCTACCCGAACCTGCGGGCTGACTTCGAAATGGATTTCAAATCCCTTGACCTGACCTACGGCTATCGCATCGTGAAACTGGATGCTATTTTAGCCGGGTTAGCGGTAACGGCTTTAGTTGACGTTAAAATCCTGGATATCGACACCCGGCTCAGAAGCCTGGGTGTGAATCAAAGCCGAGGCAAAACAGCCTTCATACCGGCTGTCGGGGTTAAATTTAACGCCCAGCTGCTGGCCAGGATTCTGGAAGCCCGGGCCGTTTTTCTCGTGGAGCCCATAGGCGATCAGACCGTGGCGGATTTTATTGTGGATGTCTCCTATACGCCGTTTCCCTTTATGGATCTTCATGCCGGCTGGCGCAGTCTCATCCTGAAGGTCGATGATGACGAATTTCGTCTCGATCACAGCCTGAACGGCCCTTTCGTGGCCTTGACCATTAGTTTCTGATCATTATTTCGCGCTCATCCTTTTTGCTTCTGGAGTAAGTGTCATATTATGTCTGGATTCCCGCTTTCGCGGGAATGACAGCTACAGCTTATTGTAATTATGTCGTAAACATGAATTGAGACCTCTGCAAAACGTCGTCCTTTAGCTGACCTCTTTGTCAGGCTCAAATTTAAGTCTTCGAAATATTAATAATATTCCTGCGGGTTAACTTTTCTCGCGTTGAAAATTAGCCGTCTGAAAGGGGTTTTATTTTTCCCAACCGCTATATATTCGTTATTTCAAGCAGTCTTCCTCTCAGGCCGGAAGGAGGAATATCATAACCGGCCGCTTGAGCTTTTTCGCCGAGGTTTTTTTTGTTAAAAACCCAACCGCTATATATTCGTTATTTCAAGCAGTCTTCCTCTCAGGCCGGAAGGAGGAATATCATAACCGGCCGCCTGAGCTTTTTCGCCGAGGTTTTTTTTGTTAAAAAAGCAGCTCCCGCAGGTCCTTTTTCAGGATCTTGCCGGTCGGGGTCCTCGGGATCTCCCGGATATAGTTTATTATAGCCGGGATCTTGTGGTTCTCAATCTTCTCGGGATCTTGTGGTTCTCAATCTTCTTTGAGCAGTACTCTTTGATATCGTCTTCGCTTAACCTGGCGCCTTCATCTAGAACTACAAAAGCGGCTACTGCTTCGCCAAACTCCTGATCCGGCTTGCCTATAACGGCGGCGTCGGCTATTCCAGGCATGGCGGTCAACACCTCCTCAACCTCAGCTGGATAGATGTTTACACCGCCCCTGATGATCATGTCCTTGACACGGTCTACGATATAATAGTAGCCATCCTTATCCCTGATGGCCACGTCTCCCACGGTCATGTACTTGTCCCGGTATGTCTCTGCGGTGGCCTTCTCGTTCTTGTAGTAGCCCTCCATAAGAATTTCGTTATACATGTATAGTACGCCGCGCTCGCCGTCCGGGACTTCATTCCCCTGTTCATCAAAAATTTTAAGCTCGTTGTTTGCAAAGGCCTGGCCCACGCTGGAGGGCCGCTCACGCATCTCCTGCGGAGAAATAAAGGTATTTACGCCGGTTTCAGTGGCGCCGTAATACTCGTACAGGCAATCACCGAAGCGGTCTAGGAAAGCCAGCTTATATTCGGGAAACAATGGCGCCGCTCCGTCGATGACGGTGCGCAGGCTGGAGATATCATACTTCTTTAAGACATCATCCGGCACCTGCAAAAGCCTCGTAACCATAGTGGGAACCAGGTGAACCGAGGTAACCTTATACCTGTCAACGAGTTCAATGAACTGGACGGGATCGAATCGGGGCTGGTATACGCCAGTGCCGCCCAGGATTAATTTTACCATGTTGAAATAAGATGGGGCGGAATGGTAGAGCGGGCAGCAGACCAGGTGAACTTCATCAGGGTCCATTTTCAAAAAACTAACAGTCTTGAACAGGTAATCCATAACGCCGGGTCTGCTTGCGATATCAGTTCTACGGGCCGCTCCCTTTGGCTTGCCGGTGGTGCCAGAGGTATAAATCATGGAACTGCCCACTTCTTCAGGCATGGGCATGTTATCAAGGTCTACATCAGGGGGGTCAATAAACAGGCTCTCGTAATCGAGCGCCCCCGCAACCGAGGACCCGCCAAATGATATGAAACCGTCGGCCAGCAACTTTTCGTATTTTTCCTTATAGGGCATGATGCGATCCGCGAATTCATGCCAGAAAATAACTACCCTTGAATCCGAGTTTCCCACGATGAATTCAATCTCCGGCGGTTTCATGCGGTATCCGATCATGACAAGTCCTACCTGAAGATATTGAAGGGCGTGGAAAACTTCATCATGTTCGGGCATGTTATAAGTCATCAGGGCTAACTGATTACCGGGCCTGAGTCCCATGTCGTACAGGCGGCTCGCCAAAGCCCGGGCCCTCTCGCGCAGCCGACCGTAAGTCATGGATCGCTCCAGGCCGATAACCGCTGTTTTGTCCGGGTTATTGCCGGTATGAATTTCAAGAAAATTTGGTGGTTTAGGCCTTGCTTCAGTTTCTATATGTCAAGTTCCGCAAAAAGAATTTTTGACCGCCTTCTTTATTGCGGAATTCTTAAGCCGAAATCAGAGCGTTTGTCATAAATAAGTTCCGTTTGGCTTTGGGGCGGGAGGAGATATAATTTTGGCCGTTCTCCTAAGCCATCTTACGACAAACGCCAAAACATCATGTAATTGCTGTCTGTTACATCATGTCAACCGCTGTTAGAGGCTTGATTTAGCTTAGTAATCAAGCGGAAAATAGTTCTGGCAATTACTATACGCGGCAGTCGCCGCGAGAACATTAAGCAGTCCTAAAAATAGAAATATGGTTCAAAAACGAGGAAGGAACAAAATCGTAACCGGAGGAATATTCAAACGGCATTCAAATTGTCAAAAGTTATCAGGTCTTCACTATCTAAGGTTGATGGCGGTTTATTTCTTGAAACGTCGGAAACTCTTAAAAGCACGAAAGACTTTTCCAACGGAGATATACAGGCGGGAGAAATCTATGGTCCGGCCCCCGGCTAACTGAATTTGATCAGGACGACGGTCACATTGTCTTCGCCGCCAGCCTCAAGGGCGGCGGCAACAAGGTCTTCCACTTTCTGGCTGACGGATGAATTTTTTCGAACGATGATGCGGGCGATATCTTCATCCTCAACCATATTCGTCAAGCCGTCAGACCCGATGAGAAGCATATCGCCAGATTCTAGTGAGTGGTAGATGATCTCTTCGGTAACTTCCTCCCTTACTCCAAGAGCCCTGGTCAGAATGTTCTTGGGCGCTGAATAAAGCGCTTCTTCCGGTGAAAGAACGCCCTGGCGAACCAGTTCCGTGGCCAGGGAGTGATCCTGGGTCAATTGAGTAAGCTTGCTTTCACGAAGGCGGTAAATGCGCGAATCGCCGACATGTGCCGTAACGACAGCTTCCCCGGCTGTGAGAACAATGGCCACCGTTGTACCCATGCCTTTTTTTTCAGGGCAAGATTGAGCCGCTTCGAAAATCTTGTTATTGGCTCGGGTGATAGTGTCGTGAAGAAATGAAACCGGGTTGAACGCCTGGCGACGCCTGAATATCCTCCTCCACCAGGGGACCTTTGCTTTGAGGCGGGGCAGGTCGCTGGCGTCCTCACTCAAGGTTTCAACGGCCATAGCGCTGGCCACTTCTCCTGAGTTGTGGCCACCCATGCCATCCGCTACGGCGAAAAAGCCGACCTCAGGCAGTGTTAAGAAGGAATCCTCGTTATTATCTCTTACCAGTCCCGGATCAGATTGGCCGGCGTAATCTATCTGCATATAAAAAACCTGACCGCGCCGTACTCGAAATTTGAGGTAGCCGGGCGGGGATAATTGATAATTTTAAGTGAAGGCAATGACCGCTTTGCCGACGGCAAAGGTGTCTCCAACTTTCAGGATTGTTTCCTTGCTTATTTTCTGCGTATTGAGCTTAAGTGATCCGCCCAATGGATTCAAATAGTAATTATTTTTCCTGTGACTGATAGTAGCTTCAACCTTGGAAACCCAAAAACCAGGGATTATGAGATCGCAGCTTTTAGATTTGCCGATAGTGATCACGTCGTGTTCAAAGGCCAATTCCTTGATATTGCTGTTGCCTTTGAGCACTACCAGCTTTCTGGGGCCGGAGACTGTCGATGTCGCGGCGTTGCCAGGGGCGGCAAACGATTCAACCATCTTTTCGGCATCGACGACGACGGTGGCCTCAAGGTTGGCGTCATCACCCATCAATTTCTGCACTTCAGCTTGAGGCGTTTCCTGGAAGGTAAGAGTAAACTTGGCGATACCAATGTTGTCGCCTGGTTTAAGAAGCTGTAAACCTTCTATTTTATCACCGTTTAGAAAAGTTCCGTTTGAACTTTCCAGATCAGTTAAAAAATAATCACCATCCTTGAATTCGATGGAAGCGTGCTTTCGTGATATCGCACTGTTATCGATGGAGATGTCACAATCTGGGCTGCGGCCAATTACGGCCTTGCCCTGGCCTAAAAGAAACTTGTCAAGTTCTCTGCCCCGAAGGGATAAGATCAATCTGGCCATAGCCCATCCTTCAACAATTTAAGGTTAACTCTTTTTTCTGGTCGAAAAGTGACCCGCGCTTTATCCACCTTGTCGGATATAAACTTCCAAAGGATTAATATTTTATATCGCATAATTTTATCTTAACTTATAAATATCATGGATATTATCAGGAAGTCAATATGTTTTATCTTTTAATAAACAGGCTTTTCAGCCTGTGTCTTTTGGAAACCTTTGCAAAAATTTGGTTCAACGGTTTACTCTGATTATAGCGATTACCGAAAAAAGTTCCGATTGGAAGCAGAGGTCTCGTATATAAATGAAAGCTGGTTATGATCTCTACCATGATCGGTTATATACTTGGATTTGATCTTGACATTGAAATGGTAACTAACTAAACTCGCTTTACTTTAAGATGACATGCCGCTGCCAGGCTGACAGCCTTTGGATGTTAAAAGCGGCCAAAGATTTGGAGGATGAAGAATGGATAACCGAGTACACAATTTTAACCCAGGGCCGGCCGCCTTACCGCTTCCGGTGCTTGAAGAAATTCAGGCTGAGATGTTGAATTTTAAAGGCAGCGGCATGTCCATTCTCGAGATAAGTCATCGCTCGGAAGCCTTTGACGAAGTTTTGAACGATGCGGTGGCTCGGGTTAAACGGTTACTGAAACTTCCTGATAATTACAGGGTACTATTCCTTCAGGGGGGCGCCAGTTCCCAGTTCTTCCAGGTCCCGATGAATTTGCTGGGCCCGGATGACGAGGCCGATTACATAAACACCGGCACCTGGTCAACCAAGGCCTTTAAGGAGGCGCAGATTTTGGGGTGTAACGTTCGCGAGGTCGCCTCCTCTGAAGATAGGAATTTTTGTTATATTCCCAAGGACATCCAGTTTACACCGGGTGCGGCTTATGTGCACCTCACCTCGAATAACACCATAAAAGGAACCCAGTGGCTCACCTTCCCGGATACCGGCGGCCTTCCCTTGATTTCAGACATGTCGTCGGACATAATGTCAAGACCCATGGATGTGACCCCCTTTGGTCTGATTTACGCCGGAGCTCAAAAGAATCTTGGCCCATCCGGGGTAACACTGGTTATTATCCGGGAAGACATGCTCGAACGGGTGCCGGACAACCTGCCCAGTATGCTCAGCTACAAATCTCATGCTGATAAAAATTCGACTTACAATACACCGCCTTGCTTCGGTATTTACGTGGTACAGATGACACTTAAATGGATCGAAGACACCGTGGAAGATGGGCTCGAAGGCATGGCTCGAGTGAATGAGCGGAAAGCCTCCCTGATCTACGATCTAATGGATGAAGGTGATTTTTACCGGCCAACCGCCGATAAAGACAACCGTTCCTTGATGAACGTCACCTTTCGTCTTCCTGATGAGGAACTGGAGAAAAAATTTGTGGCTCAGGCCCTGGAGAATGGTCTCAGCGGTCTCAAGGGTCATCGGTCGGTGGGCGGCTGCCGCGCCTCTATTTATAACGCCGTTTCTCTGGAGGCGGTGAAGAGCCTGGCGGCTTTCATGAAAGATTTTGCTCAGGCCAACGGCTGATTCAATTTACCGCCAAAAAACAAAGGCGGTCTGATTATTTTAAACCAAGGAAAGGAAGGCATTAAGGTGAGGATTCTAATAAGCGACAAGGCCCACGCATCCTGCGCCCAGAAATTTCAGGAAGCTGGATTTGATGTAGACGAAAAAACAGGGCTCAGCCCGGATGAACTCAAGGCCGTTATCAAGGACTATGACGGGCTGGTCATTCGAAGCGCGACCAAGATCACGGCTGACCTGCTTGAAGCCGCTCAGAATCTGAAGGTTGTCGGGCGGGCCGGCACGGGCCTTGACAACGTGGACATTCCCGCCGCTACGGCCAAAAATGTCGTAGTCATGAATACTCCCGGTCAAAACTCCAACGCGGCGGCCGAGCTGGCGGTGGCCATGCTTTTTGCCCTGGCCCGGCACCTGCCCAGGGCCTGCGCCTCCCTTAAAGACTGTAAATGGGAAAAGAAGCAGCTCCAGGGCAGAGAAATCATGGGCAAAACCCTGGGGATTGTCGGATTTGGCAACATCGGCCAGATAGTGGGCGAACTGGCGCGCGGGGTGAAAATGAACGTCCTGGCCCATGATCCTTTCTTGACTGACGATCAAATCCGGGAAAACGGCGGCGATCCCGTGACCTTCGACGATCTGCTGGCGCGTTCCGATTTTATTACCATTCATGTCCCCAGGACCGA
>JAFDLS010000020.1 GCA_019306365.1 Deltaproteobacteria bacterium | reverse complement strand
GGTGAAAAAAACAGCATATACCGCGTTGATTTTATTCGCTTTGACAACACTAATATTCAGTTGCTCCCAGGGCCCTGGTTCCAAAAACGTCCTGCCAGCAGAAAAAGCCGCACAGATAATCAAGGAAAAAATCGGCGACCCTTATTATTTATATGTTAACTTTTCTACAATCAGATCGAATTCAGAACTGGGCATGAAGTTGAAGACGCTTATAGATACCGGCGTGTATGAATATGAATGGGGAGATGTAAGAAAGGTATATGTCCAGAAAAAAGAGGAAGCCGTTTCATATAGCAAGGGCGATATTTCCATCAATCTGAGCGGTCAACTTTCAGGTGATCTTGCTGTCCAGAAAGTCTACCTTGATAAGATTATTAAGGTTAAGGTAAAAAAGAATGAGGCTGTCGTTACCTATATCGAAAGACATGAGCCTTCTGATATATATGATATCATCATGGCAGATCCAGACGCCAAAGAAACCCTTGAGGAAGCCCGCAAGGCAGGTGAAATAGAAGAACCAAAAGAAAAACAGATCACACTTCTAAAGGAAAATGATGCCTGGCGTGTAAAGTAATAATAACAATCTGCTGTTTTTTATTCACCCCTGTGTTTTTTATTTGGACAGGGGTTTTTTTTATCGTTTCTGAAAAATCCGATCAATATGGCCTGAGTTTCCCTATAGCTTTTACTCCAGATAAATTTCCGGGAGTATTATACTTTGAAGCCATCTCAAAAAAGTTTGTTTACCCTAACTCATGTACCCCGCTTCGCTGGCGCTGCAGCGATATATGAGCACCGCTTCGCTGACACTGCAGCGGTATTGAACCCCGCTTCGCTGGCGCTACAGCGGTATATGTCGTACGAAAAATTAAGTCCTCGAAATATTAAACATATTCCTGCGGGTTAAATTTTCTTTCTCCGCGATTTAGACCAAAACACTAATTTTGAGATAGCTTCTAATAAATGATCTTTGCATTACGGAACCAAATTTTGACAATCACTCCAGGTCTTTCAGGGTTGGGATTTTTGACTCGCAGGGTACCCCGGTCTGACACAGCCCGCAGCCATACCCTTCAAAGCCAAAATGGGTTTTAACATATTCAGTAGTTTTTTCACGAAGAAAGGCGAGACACTTTTTCTTATCATGCCCCTTCTTGCTCAAGGCGTCCACAGGACAACGCTTGATACAGTTTCCGCAAACCCCTTCTGAAAAAAACAGACAGTAAGCCTGGTGATCGGTATAAGGTCTTTCTGTTGGTTCTATTTCAATTCGAGCTATGACCGATCCAACACGCATAGCCTTCCCTCTGGGTGTAATCAAACCATCGCAAAGGCCGAAGGTGCCTAAACCCGCGGCATGAGCGGCATGTCTTTCCGACCATTTTGAAGCGAGAAAGAATGGTTCGGATGGCACAGTTTTCCATCCTGGAGTCAGGGTTGGAGCCAGGGCCTCATAACCAGCTTCCTTGAGCGTTTCCACCACGTGCAGCCGAAGTTTCTCATTGGTTTTTTCACCAAATATGCGGGACCGGACCCATCTTTCAGAAGGATACCCGGTTTCTTTTCGGTGATCTATTTTAGTAGCCAGGGTTTGAGGTAAAACCCAGCTGATTATGGTCAGATCCTCGGGTGAAACATCAAGGTCAGGGTAGATTTCCGAAAAAATTTCCAATGGAGTCCAATGAAATTCGCCGACATTTTGTTTGTAGCCCTGATAGATCGGATCAGCCCCGTTTGAGAACCCAACCAGGGGTTCATCCCAGGCCCTTTCATTTGTTTTGTCCTGTAGGGAGTTTTCCGGGGAAGTTGCAATAAAGTCCTTGATGGCATTATCCAACCAATCAGCAGACTCCAAGGCGTGCTCACTCTTCTCCATTGTTATACCTCTCAAATTAATTGTTTGAGGCCTCTGCAAAACTTTGTCCTTTAGCCGAACTCATGAACCCACGCTGCAGCGGTATTGAGCGCCGCTTCGCTGACGTTGCAGCGACATTTGTCAGTCTCAAATTTAAGTCCTCGAAATATTAGTAATATTCCTGCGGGTAAAATTTTCGCCTTCCGCGATTTCAACAAAATTACTGGTTTTGCGGAGGTCTCTGTTTAGGATATCCTACCATCTTAATTTTAAATAACAAGGCAGGGCGTTAAAATTAAGCTAATTCGAAAAAGAATTAAACAGTTGTTAACAAGAAAATTTTTATAAATTTTAAGGAACTGGCGTTGACTAAAAATCTGATCGGTTCTATTATTTAAATTATGCTAGGTTTATTCGATAAAGTAAAAAAGGCGGCCTTTGAAACCGGCAAGGCCATGAAAAAAGATCCGCTCCTCCAGAAGGTCGCGGACAACCTCAAAGAAACGGTCCAATCATTTGCCGAGGGTTATCGTGAACGGCAAGATCAGCCTAAACACTGTCAAAAATGCGAGAAACCGGTATCTTCAAAAGACAACTTCTGCCCTCACTGCGGCACAAAATTAGAATAACCTTCTGTTAATATTTTTCAATGGCGAAAAAACGAGCTTGCAGCCTGCTTCCGGGATAATTGCGCCCTCCCAAGATCTGGTCAGGGTTCCAGATTCATGTGGTTTCTTTTTTTAAAAGTACATGTTCTAAAAGAAGAACCAGGAGAAGGCCCACAATCAAGCCGTTATTTATGATTGGCTTCAAAATATTGGGGACCTGATTTAAAAAGGCTAATGGCAGCAGGCCGCCCATCACTCCCATAAGTATGGGTATCCCGACAACCATAAAATCCCGGCCAGTCATGGGATTGCCGGTATTCTGTATAATATTCATGCCCACCCCGATCTGGGCGGCCATAGCCGTGAGAAGGGCTGACGCAACCACCGCGTCAGGGATGGCTGTAAGAAGAAAGGTGACTTTGTTGAAAAAGGCCAGTAAGATCAAGATTATTCCGGTGGCGGTCAAGGCAAACCTGGTTCCAACGCGTGTCACTGTTACCACACCGGGACTGTTTGAATACGGAACTGTGCCAACCACTCCGCCCAGGCCGGCCAGAACGCCTCCAACTCCGGTCAGCGCCAGCCCGCGGTCAAGTCTCGAGTCTACATGCCTGGCGCCTACTATGGGCGACAGGCTGGTTACACTGCCCATGGTGTTAACCAGGACCGCCAGGTAAGCCAGACTAAAGGTGATGATAGCTGAAAGATTCAGGCGCGGCCAGGGCCCCCATGCCGGGTTTGGAATGGCTACCCAGGGAACGGAATCAACTTCACTCAGATCCAGAAGACCGAATGCGGCGAACAAAACGGTCCCCAGCCCCACGCCCAGGAAAAGAGAAAGGGTTTTAAGCCGCCCTGCAAGCCGGTTTGTCATCACGGCCATTATGGCGATCAGGATCAGCGAAAGGGAAAAAACCAGCGGCCGGCCTTGTGGGTGAGTTGCATCCACCCCGATAAGCATGGGCAAAAGAAAAGGTAAAATGGTTAAAGCAATTAATAAAAGAATGACCCCGATAACCCTGTCTGTAAAAAGCGGAATCAGATAACGCATCAGCCTTAAACTTCCGCACAAAAGAAGGAGCAGACCACCGACGATCATCCCGCCGGAGATGGCTTCCATACCTGCCGGGGCCACGGTGGCCAGGCAAAGCAGGAGAGCGGCCGCCGGACCGTCTGTTAAAGGAAGCCGGTGTCCCAGGAGTGTCTGAATAGTGGTCATAACGCCGCATAATAAAAGAGTTCTTTGAAAAAAAGCGGATTTTGCTTCCGGGCCAAGTTCCAGAAAATCTGCGGCTATGGCCGAAACAATCGTCAAGATGGGCAAAAATACCAGCAGCCACTGCAAACCGTGAAGTACGGCCAGCCCAAGAGGTAACCTTTCATCCAGGCTGTAAGCCAGATTTATCTGCTCGTGCCCATTTTCCACGTTTCTGATCCGATTCCTGTCTGAAAATTTTGGATGACTATATAACTTGAGGATAAAAATGGATACTTTATCACACACAAGTCGGCGGAAGACTTCAAAGGGGAATCTAACGAACAAATGCCTTTACGGCCCGGGGTTTATACACGGCTGAGGGCCAGCCTGACCGCTTCGTCCGGGTCGGAAGCAGGCAGGACGCCGTTTATTTCCCCCCAGGCGGCGAGCCCAACGACTGGGCGCCCCATTTTTAGGCCAAGAGCGACTTCAGAGAGCGTCCCGGTTTCACCGGGCAAGGCTATGACAGCCTGAGCGGCGCGGACAATTAATGCATTACGCGCTTCTCCCAAACCCGTGGGCAGAGCAAGGTCAATAAATGGATTAGCATCCTGCCGATCCGTTCCGGGCAGAATGCCAATCGTTAAACCTCCGGCTGCCTTAGCCCCTTGGGCCGCGGCGGCCATTACGCCTCCTAATCCCCCGCAAATCAAATTAGCTCCGTGCCGTGCCAGCAACTCACCTGTTTTACGAGCCAATTCGCTCACATCCGGGCTGCATGTTCCAGCGCCGCAAACCGCGACCATCGGCCGCTGCCTCAAATCCGACGTTACCACCTTGAACTCTTATTGTTGTCCGAGGACCATCCATGCCCTCCAATTAGATCCACGAACCGACAGCCACCGAGGTCGAAGCGACTGATTGAGTTGTCTTTCTTTTTAACCAGCTTCACTAGAGTCTGGGAACCACGGGATTCGCCTACCGGTATGACCATTCGACCAAGAGGCGCAAGCTGCTTAATTAAAGGCTGAGGAATCGCCGGAGCCCCGGCGGTAACGATGATGGCCTCAAACGGCGCTTCCTCTTTCCAACCGAATGAACCGTCAGCCAGCCGGAAAAGTATATTATAATACTGCAGCTCATCCAAAAGTTTCCGCGCTTTAGTCAAGAGGAAACGAATTCTTTCAATCGTGCAAACCTTGTAGCAGAGTTCAGCCAAAATGGCAGTTTGATAACCGGAACCGGTTCCGATCTCCAGTACCTTTTCCTTACCCGTAAGTTCCAAAGCCTCTGTCATGAGAGCCACGATGTAGGGTTGAGAAATGGTTTGATTCTCACCTATTGGCAAAGGATTGTCAGCGTACCCCTGGCTTTGAAGGGCCTCTTCCACAAAAAGGTGCCGCCCGACTCTATTCATAACTTCGAGAAGTTTCTGATCCTTGATGCCTCGAGTCTCGAGCTGCTGTACGACCATCTGCCTTCTCGACAGATGATAGTCATTTTTATTCATTTCACCCTCAAAGAAAATTCATGATTCTTTGTTTACTCTCTTAACATACATAAGGTCTTTTTAGCAAGGCCAATGAAACACAATCGCGCTGCAAGTCTCATGAAGCACCCCTATAGAATCATGCTTCACTATCGGTCAATTCATGTGCTACATAACTAGGTCATATCATGTGCTAGCGACAACGCTATTGTGGAAGAAACATCTTTTATGTTAATATATTATATTATGAATTGGATCAAATGCCTTAATTGCCTCAAAAGCACCCCAGGGTCCTTGTACAGTATATAATACTCACTATCTCAAGGCCATTTACTATTATATAGAGCTTGAACCAGGTCAGGCTTTAATGGTGACACTATGAAAAATCTAAAGCGCCACACAGGCAATCCCCCAAAAAGTTCTTTTGCTGAAGAAAAGAGTGGAGAAGACGCGCAAAGCCATGAAGGAAGCTGGCTTGTTTCGCTAGTGGATGGTAAGCAGCCGTCAGCACCCTCTGGTAAGAAGTACAATCAAGAGGAAAATACCCATGACCATATCGACCAATGGGGGGATCGAGAAATCCCGCCGGAAGATGAACCAAAAGCGGGGATGCATTACAAACGCACTATCGCGTCCAGCTACACCTTTCAACACTCAGGGAATGATTTCATTTTGATCGGCTGCAGCAAAGCTGATGAAATCGAAGCCAGTATTATATCGGAGAAGTTTATTGGGGGGAAGGCCTCTGAGGTATTGAATAATCACCCGGGTGTTATGGATGATATCAGGGAGTGTTATCAAAAAAGGATTATCATCAAACGCTGCATAAGGGCTCAAACGTCTCCTGGAGATGAGGATCGAACTTCCACACTCATTTATAGCTTCGTTCCCCCTGATATGGTGCAGGTTATCGAGCAGGATGTAACCGAACTTGCTTTGATGCACGAGGTTCTCAGGGAACACGAAAAAAAATACCGCAGCATTTTTGAATCCACCTTGGCCGGCATTTATCGAACACGCATTGAAGACGGCAAGTACCTGATGGCCAATCAGGCTCTGGCCGACATGCTGGGTTACGATTCGGTCAGGCAGTTAATATCCGAGACAACTTCCCTGGAGCGATATCTCCACTCTGAAAAACGTAACGAATTAATCCGGCAGGCCAGTCGTAAAGATCGGCTTGACAACTTTGAATTAGTGGCTGTAAAACGCGACGGCACTCAGATCCCCATACTCCTTAGCGCAAACATCTATCCTGAGCGGGGATATCTTGAGGGGGTGGCTGTAAATATTGAGAAACGCAAACGGGCTGAGGAAGTGCTCAAGGATTCAAGGCTTCGGCTTCAGGAGCTTTCCGCTCAACTCTTATCAGCCCAGGAACGAGAACGCAAACATATTGCCAGTGAGCTTCACGATAGTATCGGGCAGTCTCTCACCGCTATCAAATACGGAGTTGAAAGCGTTCTGGAAGAAATTGATGAAGAACCATCTGTTTCAATCAAGCCGGCTCTTTCAGCCGTTCTCGCGATGATTCAGCAGGTCATGAATGAAATTAGAAAACTCCAGGCAAACCTCAGACCCCCGATCCTGGACGACCTGGGATTACTGCCGACCATTTCCTGGTTTTGCCGTGAATTTCAAACCATTTATTCCAGATTACGCGTTATCTGGCATCTTGAGCTGAAAGAAAACGACATACCGGAACCGATTAAAATAGTCATTTTCAGGATTGTGCAGGAAGCCATGAACAACGTTGCTAAACACAGCGAATCCGAAACAATCCACCTTTTTCTCAGAAAAACCCAAACCGATATTGAATTGACTATTGAGGATGACGGCCAAGGTTTCAATCCAAATTTCACGCCGGCTGCGAAAGGACTGTCCGGCGGTTTCGGTTTGGACACCATGAGAGAGCGGGCTGGGCTGTCTGGCGGAAGGCTTGAAATCGAGTCTAAAAAAGGCAAAGGCACAACTATCAGGGCCTTTTGGCCAATTTGCTCCTAAAAGGGGAGTTTGACTTTCTACTTTAGATCATTGATAATTGAGAAATTGAAAATAACGAAAAACTAGGTTTTCAGCTATAAACACAGCGAACACAAAGGCTTGATGCAGGATCTCTATCAAACAATCGTTACCAACATCAGGAGCTTGATGGCTCGCGTTCTCGAGCCAAAGCTCGATATGGACGAATTTCTTTCTGACGTCGCCAACGCAGCTAAAGAACTTGAACCGGAGCTACTAAGGGCACGTGTCTATGAAGTGGATTTCATCGAAAACAGGCTTCTTCTCCGCGCCTTTAGCCAAGGCGATACAACGGACATGGATCCTGAGGAAGAGTCCCTGGTTATAAAACCCCACACCATTACCGGTGATGCGGTTATTGAAGACCGCGTTATCATTGCCTCGAGGCTTAATGTTTACGCCACCAGCCGTTTCAAAGAGGGTGAATTTGCCCGCGCGGCCTTTCCAATTGAATTTCAGGAAAAAAACATCCCGGAAGATCGCACCAAATACGTCCTCGTAGTGGACAAGAAAGAAGGCGCCGGTCCATTTTCACCTGATGTCATCGATGCCTTGCAGGACTATTCATCCCTGGCCGGCCTAATCATCTCCATCAAGGAATACAGGGATACGCTGAGCCTGTATTACGAGCAAAACCGGAATCTAATTCTCTCCGGGCGTCATTCAGCCTCCATCGCTCACGACATTCGTTCTCTCAATGTTGGAGTGGCCGGTTTCTTAAATCTGGTTATCAAACGACTTCAAAAGCAGCCTGAAGTTCTGAAATCTCAGGTGGATAAAAAGAGCCTGACACTGGCTCGGGATAATTCACGGCAAATTGAAGCTCTGCTTAATAACTTTTCCTTGTTCAATCAGCCTGAACTTACCCTGTACCGTGATACCGATATTTTACAAGCTGTGAAGAATAAACTTAACTCACTACAAAACCGGACCGATTATGAACGAAAGATTGAGTTCGATCTACATTTGCCTGAAGAGGATTGCGGGTTTCTGGTAGACGAGGCTTGGTTCGGTACAGTAATTGAAAATCTTGTGAAAAACAGCGTCGAGGCCTGCAGAGGTACCTGCCGTATGATTGTCGAGCTTAAAAAAACAAAAGATAAACTTTTTTTAACCTTTGAGGATAACTGTCAAGGCATCCCCTCTGATTTGCTGCTTGACATCTTCACACCGTTTGTTTCTCGAAAAAAAAGAGGCCAGGGGCTGGGTCTGGCCAACGCCCTCAAGGTTGTCGAAGATCACGAGGGGAAAATTTACGTATCAAACGTTGAGGATCGCGGGGCCAAGTTCACCATTGAATTCGACCATTAACGCTATCGTCAAATCAGCAGCCTTGGAGCTGCCAAAACCCAGGAAATCTGTTAATTTCAAACACGCCGTCCAATTAACGTCTTTTTCATCTCGCGGTATTATTTTCAAAACACATACCTTCCGCACTTTATTATTTAAATGGGATCTCTGCAAAACCTCGTCCTTTAGCCGACCTCGTGAGCGCCGCTTCGCTGACGCAGCAGCGCGGCATATGAGCGCCGCATCACTGACGCTTAAGCGGCATAGGTCAGTCCAAATTTAAGTCTTGATAATATATCTGCGGGTTAAATTTTCACCTTCCGCGATTTCAACAAAATTACTTGTTTTTAAGAGGTCTCTAAATATGAATTTCACTCTTAGATACATAACAAATAATATTACCTGTTGTGTCGGGAAAAATCTTTTTCCTTGCTCATTAACAGTACCGGCTCTATAATCCGTTTATCTCATAACGATTATTTAACTTGATAATTCCCTGTTGCTTCAGGGTCAATTTTTTTCTCCTTAGGGGTGGGGGAATAAAATCGAGCCGGTTCTGATATCCTGCAGCTTGCTTCAAGGGAAGTCCATTTTCAATCTGTGGTCCACTGGTGTTTCGCGGTTCTGTTCAGAGAAACGTGTATTATAATTTTATCCTATAAATTATAGTTTTAAATATAATAAGTAAAGTTAAACTTTCGCTTTGTTGGAGCTTGAAGAGGAGAACGGACAATGACTCAGGAGCCTAAAAATGGAATCGAGGGTTTTGAACTGAACCTTCAGGAGCTTTTGGCCATTGGCGAGGAGGAAGTGAATGGCGTTCGGATGAAGGTTTATAAAAACCGGGTGAAAACTTTAAGGGAACTGGTGGAAAATTCCATAGCCGTATTCGGCGGCCAGGAGTTCATCATTTACCAGGATCAGCGTATAACCTATAGGGAATTCGGTCGCCTGGTCAGAAGTGCGGGCCAGGTTTTTCAGGAGTTCGGGGTAAATAAAGGCGACCGTGTGGCTATGATACTTGGGAACGCAACCGCTTTTCCCATTGTCTTCTTCGCGGTCGCGAGCATTGGCGCCATTTCAGTACCGCTCAACTGCTGGTGGAAAAGCGAAGAGCTTGAATACGGCCTGAACGATTCTGGTTCCTCCGTTCTGGTCATGGACCCTAAATACTGGAGCGGTGTTAGCGAGATAAAGGACAACCTCCCTGATCTCAGGCATATTTTCGTAACAGGGGAGGAAGAAATTCCCGGTACGGCGCCATTTTCAAAGCTTCTTGAGGAACCTGACGCTCTCGTGTGTGATGAGCCGATTTTTGAAAATGAGGTGGCAAGTATTTTTTATACTTCAGGCACCACTGGCAGACCAAAAGGCGCGATGACGACGCATATGAATTTTATCACCAACGTTCTGAACGCCGCCAGCGCCGTAGACCTTTACTCTGCAGAGGCAGAAACAACCGAGGAAGAAGCTCAGCAGGCCAGAAAACAGCTTTTGATCGTACCCATGTTTCATGCGACTGGGTGCCATTCTCAACTGGTGGCTGGTTTGGCGCTTGGAGTCACACTGGTTGTAATGAGCAGGTTCAGGCCGGATGAGGTCATGGAGGTTATTGAAAAAGAAAAAGTTGGCTCCATGACCGGCGTGCCGACCATGTATATCATGATGCTGGATTCGCCCAATTTCCATAAATACGACCTTAGCAGTCTTTCAGGTGTGAGCTATGGCGGCGCTCCGGCCCCGCCCGATATGGTCAAGAGGCTGCATGGGGCTTTTCCTCAACTGGCCCTGGGCAATGGTTACGGTTTGACTGAAACATCTTCCATCTCGACCTTGCTGCGCGGTGATGACGCTGTAAGGAAGCCTGATTCTGTCGGTAAGCCTCCGCCCGTGGTGGAAATAAAGGTGGTGGATATGGCTGGAAAGGAATTACCGGCTAACGAGGTTGGAGAAATCCTCATAAAGGGTCCTAACATTATTAAGGGATACTGGAACAAGCCGGAGGCAACGGCTGACACAATCATTGACGGCTGGCTGCAGACAGGGGATCTCGGGCGGATAGATGAAGAAGGGTTTCTTTATGTTGTTGACCGCAAAAAGGACATGATTCTGCGCGGCGGTGAAAATATCTACTGCGTTGAAATCGAAGATGTGCTTTTCGACCACCCAAAGGTTCTGGAAGCCGCGGTGATAGGGGTGCCGGATTCAACCTTTGGCGAACAGGTCAAGGCCATTCTTTATCTCAGGGAAGGCGAAGAAGCTACGGTTGAGGAAATACAGGAGTTTTGCGCGAAACATCTGGCGAACTTCAAGGTGCCTCATTATGTGACTTTTATCGACATTCCTTTGCCGCGTAATCCACAAGGCAAGGTTTTAAAATCTGAATTGAAGCGTAAATATATCGGATTTTGAGATGTACTTGAGGTCAGACGCTCGCAAACGTTATATTCGTCCTGTCTCATCGGATTGTTTTTTTAAAGGTTTTAAAAACTCAAGTTTTTCGGTATAAAAATAAAACTTAGAGTTATTGAAAAAACATTTCCGTTTGATGTTCGAATAAAAATTATAGAAAGAGACCTCTGCAAAACCAGTAATTTTGTTGAAATCGCGGAAGGTGAAAATTTAACCCGCAGGAATATTACTAATATTTCGAGGACTTAAATTTGAGACTGACAAAGAAGTCAGCTAAAGGACGAAGTTTTGCAAAGGTCTCAGAAAAGCTTAAAAGAAAGCGTTTAATACAAGCGGCAATCATCGGTACCGGGAGTGGTTCTTAAAGATCACCTCAGCTTTTAGCTTACAAGGTTGTATCAGGGTTAAGTAAGGCGGTTTTGAATTCAAAACTAACGTATAGATGAGAATTGTTGTATGATGCTAAAAATATGAAATTGAATTAAGGAGAGTTTTAGTATGGAAGCTGACAGCAAAGCACAAAAATTAAAAGGTCGGGTCGCTCTAATAACCGGTGCCGGCCGGGGTATTGGGCGGGCAATCGCCATTCAATTCGCGGACGAAGGGGCCGATCTTTTTCTTTGCGCAACCCGCATGGAGACACTGGAAGAAACTCAAGAACTGGCCGCCCGGTCAGGACAGCAGATAGAACTGTATCCGACTGACGTGGCGGACCGGGACGCTGTAAGCGCGATGGTCCAAAAAACAATCGATTCATTTGGGCAGATCGACATTCTGGTTAATAACGCGGGCATTTATAAACGAGCCGCTTTTGTCGATTACAGTTACGAGGACTTCGACCGTATTATGAAGGTCAACCTGTACGGCCCTTTTAATGTCACGCAGTTTGTGCTTAAACATATGATAGAGCGTAAAAAGGGTAAGATAATCAACATCGCCTCGACCGCGGGTAAATGGGCTTCATTTGGTCAAAGCGCTTATAATGTTTCCAAACACGGTCTGGTTGGGATGACAAGATGCCTGGGTTTGGAAATGGGGCCGGTTGGTATTAATGTCAATGCGATCTGTCCGGGAGTGGTGGAAACAGACATGCTGACTCAATTTGGCCCTCCTTCACCAGAGGTTCTTAACGCGATCAAGCAGAGAATCGCGCTTGGCCGATTGATGAAACCAGAGGATGTTGCTTTTTTAGCTGCTTATCTTGCTTCCAGTGAATCGGATGGAATGACCGGACAATCCATCCTGCTTGATGGAGGCATGGTGTTCGTATAATTTTTTTTTAAGCCGTAGCAAGACTTAAAAATTATTCTCGGTAAAAAATATCACGTTAATTTCATTTTATGTTGTGTTTTTATCAAGTCTTTGATTATTTTCTCGTTTATGAAGGGCGGTCAAAAACTATGAATCTGGTTATTTGTGCGGCTGCGGCTTTCCGGCCGCGTGCGATATAGCGCCAGGCCAGACAATTTGACCGATGAGGCTCCATATACAAAACCTATATCTGGAGGATAAAGATGTTAAAAAAAATTCTATTTATCAGTTTGGCTTTATTTATGATGACTGGCACAGCATGGGCCAGGACAATAGTTTTCGCAACTGACGCGACCTGGCCGCCGATGGAGTTTGTGGACGCCAACAAGCAGACCGTGGGTTTTGCTGTTGATTACATGACCGCCGCCGGTAAGGAAGCCGGCTTCACGCCGGTTTTCAAATCTGTTGCCTGGGATGGGATCTTCGCCGGCTTGGGCGCAGGAAAATATGACGCTATCTGTTCTTCGGTTTCAATTACGGAAAAACGAAAAAAGGTCATGGATTTTAGCGAACCTTACTTTACAGTCAGGCAGGCCCTGGTGGTGCGCAACGAATCGAATGCCAAGAGCCTCGATGCTTTAAAGGGTAAACGGGTTGGCACTCAGATCAGCACCACCGGCACCTTCGCGGTAAAGAGGGTCAAAGGTGTGATTTCCAAGACTTATGATGAAATCGGCCTGGCCATCGAAGACCTTTTCAACGGCCGTATCGAGGGTGTGGTTTGTGATGACCCAGTGGCCGCGCAGTACGCCCTGACAAATGAAAAATATAAAAAGACTTTAAAAATCAGCTCCATCATCAAAACCGCTGAAGCGGAATACTACGGGATTGCAGTGAAAAAGGGAAACAAGGAAGTTCTAGATCTTGTAAATAAGGGTATCAGGGCCGTTAAGGCCAAGGGCTTGGATAAGCCTATCTTAAAGAAGTGGATTGGTCAATAGGGTCCTCGGCCTGGACCGGTTATCGCGGTCCAGGCTCAATCCAAAGCTTTTGTGATGAACTATTCTACTGAGCCGGGTTCAAATTAATCCTGACAAACCGATAAAGAGAAGTATGTCTGAAAAGCCGGTAACCATAGAAATCAGTGACGGCGCGGCGATCCCCAGGAGGAAGGATAAGGGACTGGTCTCGGCCTGGCGCCTCGCTTTTTTTAGCGCTCTTGTGATTTTTACCTGTCTTTTGATCTTTAAAAGGGAACCTTACCTCAGGATTATTAAATTTTTACCAGACGGCATCCTGGTCACCTTTGAGGTAACCATCGCTTCCATTTCCTTGGCCTCGATAATCGGGCTTTTCACCGGCCTGGGCCGAATTTCACGAAACAGGTACATTAATTTGATTGCCTCCACCTATGTGGAAGTAGTTCGCGGAATTCCTCTGCTTGTGCAGCTGTTCTATCTCTATTACGCTTTAGGGCGTTTTGTGCGAATCCCGGATATAGCCGCAGCAGTTATCGCCATGAGTGTTTGTTATGGCGCTTACATGGGTGAAGTTTTTCGGGCCGGAATCGAGTCTATTGACCGGGGCCAGACTGAAGCGGCCCTGTCCCTTGGTTTTAATCGAACCCAAACAATGTTTTACGTGATTCTTCCCCAGGCCTGGCGAACAATACTTCCGCCGGTGGGCAATGAATTCATCGCCTTGCTTAAAGACACTTCCCTTGTTTCAATTCTGGCGGTGTCGGATTTGCTGCGTCGAGGCAGAGAGTTCGCTTCGGAAAGTTTTTTCTACTTCGAAACCTACACCATGATCGCCATTATTTACCTGCTCATTACTCTCCTTTTGTCTAAATTTGTCGGTATCATGGAAGAAAGGCTGGGCAGGTATGAACAGCGTTAACCCGATAATTCAAATTAGAAACGTCTATAAGTATTTCGGACCGCTAAAGGCGCTGGACAATGTTTCCCTGGATGTTAACTTCAGGGAGAAAGTCGTGGTCATCGGCCCCAGCGGGTCTGGTAAAAGCACGCTTCTTAGAACAATCAATCAGCTTGAGACCATAGACCGTGGGCAGATTGTGGTAGATGGTCAAGATATTAATTCACCGGCCAATGATATCACCAAAATCCGGGCTGAAGTAGGTATGGTCTTTCAGAGTTTCAATCTTTTTCGTCATAAAACCGTGCTGCAAAATCTGACTCTGGCGCCTCTTAAGATTAGAAAGATTTCTAAAGATGAGGCCGAGGAAACAGCCTTGAAACTTCTGGAAAAAGTGGATATCAAGGAGAAAGCCGACTCCTATCCGGCTCAGCTCTCAGGCGGCCAGCAGCAGCGAGTGGCCATTGCCCGCGCTCTGGCCATGAATCCCAAAATCATGCTTTTTGACGAACCCACTTCAGCCCTTGATCCGGAAATGATCGGTGAGGTGCTGGACGTCATGGTCACACTCGCCCTTGAGGGTATGACCATGGTTGTGGTCAGTCATGAGATGGGTTTTGCGCGAGAGGTCGCTGATCGCATTGTTTTTATGGATTACGGACAGATTATCGAAACAGGGACCCCTCAGCATTTCTTTGAAAATCCGGAACACGCGAGGAGTCAGAAGTTTCTGGAGCAGATTCTTTAGGCCGTTCAAATTAGGAAGGATATATCCCCGGTGATTTAATTTGCTCAAGGGTTCGTTTGGGCGATAATTTCAAACCCAGGAAGAGCGGGGTGAACCCCGCTCTTCTTTTATACTGTCTGCTCTGTCAGGCGGAAAAGGGCTGGTTGGAGTGATTGTCAAAAGTCCGTTCCGATTGAAGACAGGGTTCATCTATACTATGGAGGCTGCACACTCACGAGGAACTATTTGACAATCACCAAAACATCCTCCAGTTTGCCCGCGCTATCACTGCGTTCAGGGTCTTTAAAAATCCAATGAAAGATCTTTGTCAAAAGGTACATTTTTGAGGCAGTAGCTCTAACCCCCGTCCTATATCGTCTTCCTGTTTTAAATCTAGCTTAAAGGGTATTATGTGTTATCCAGCCTGAAAAAGTCAGATAAAGTGCGGATACATTTGAACGAATAGGCACCAAAAGCGTTAAGAGATTATTTTGGGGTAATTTTATATATTACATTTTCGATGTCGCCTGCGACATAAATCGCTCCGCTTTTCGAAGCCGCCACACCAGGCATTAAAGCAGGAGGACCTCCTGGAGGGAACCCTACTGCCAGGTTGGTAACCATTGGGGTAACAGTCCCTGAAGACGGATTAATTTTAACCAATTGCCGTGTTCCAACCTCCACAACCACCAATTTTCCGTCCGGGAGCACCGCTATCCCTGCGGGCACCCTCAATCCAGAAGCTATCGTTTTCTTTTCCCCGCTGGCAAGGTTAACCCTTGTCACAGCACCCTTTACCATTTCGGTTACATAAACAACCTCATTTCCATCCATCGCCAGATAGGCCGGAGAAGCGAGCCCTTCGGCAATCACTTTACGTTCTCTCCCCCTTTTACCCCTCGCGTTGATGATTTTTCCTGTGTCCATTTCTGTAACAAGGAGGCTCCCGTCATCCATCATTAGCGCGTGACCCGGAGATTTGAATCTGTGGAAGGTTGTTTTTTCCTGATTGGTCAGACGATCAATGATCTGAACCGTTCCCGTGGAAGTTCCTATCAGCAGCACTTCATTACCATGCACGGATACGGTAACCGGGTAATGTATTTGCAAGCCCTCGGCATGGGCGCCGGCAAGGTAACTTATTTCTCCGGTGAAGCCGTCAGCCACGGCGTAGGAGAAGACATTCGCCAGGTATAGAGTGTCACCGTCCTGTCCTGTTGAGACCGCGACCCCATTGGCGCAGGAAAGCTTGCCCTCCACGACGGTGCGCGCCTTTCCTGTTTTCTTATCAATTTCATAGATCCCGTTCCTGGCCATATTCGTGATAAAGATGCGGTCTTTTGAATCGACGGCCAGGTTGTCAATAGCCGGGTGCACTTTGGCGATTAGTGTTTTTTGACCTGTTTTCACATCTACCTGGATAACTTCCCCTGCGGCTGTGTCAACAACATAAAGGTTCCCCTTGGAATCAAAGTTTACGGCGGCCGGGGTTTTAAATCCGGTAGCAATTGTTTCAACCTGGCCAGTTTCCACGTCCACTCTGGCAATCACCTTCTTGAACCATAGTGGTCCGTAAAGTTTGTTGTCCGGTCCAAAATCAAAGCCGTTGAGCCCTCCCAGGGGATCGGCTATCTTCCTGGTCTTTTTACCACCGGTCAGATCGATTTCATATAAGGCGTCTCCCATGAAAACCTGGGTGGCGAATAAACGGCCTTCCTTGTTGAAAGCCAGAGAATTGATGCCAGGCAGTCCCTCCGCCAGAACAACCGCCTTCCCATCCGCGCCTTTGCAATGGAGTTTGCCCAGTAAAAAAGAGGTGTAATAGACTCGCCCGTCAGGACCGAACTCCAGGTCATCGGCCATACCATTGGGCGGGCCGATAAAGACCTTTACGTCCCCCGTGTTGGTATCCACGTGGTAGGTCGATTGACCGACAACACTGCCCGCATAAAGGTTGTCCTGGTTGTCAAAGGTGATGCCATGGATACCGTGGAAGTTACAGCCCGGTATAAGGATTTGGACTTCATAACCGGGATCAACGACAGTTGGGATCGAGGTCCTAAATGACCTGGCGCAGACCGAGTTCGGGGTGAAGATAGAATACTGGAGCACCACTACACCTAAGATCAAAGAAATAAAAAAAACGAGATGCTTCCTGCCTTTCATGATATTCCTCCCCTTGATCAGATGTTGATTTATTTTTCTCCCCAGTTCACGGATTGCCTAAATTTCCCGGTGGGGATCTCTCGTGCGCGTCATTCTTGTTCTGATAATGTGTTCTCATAATATTTATCTACGGTTAGAGCTTAAAAAAAAGAGCAATAATCCATTTCCTCATTGTAAGACGATGCAGTGTGAAACCTCTGCGAATTCAACAAAATTACTTGTTTTACAGAGGTCTTAGTGTATAAATCAGTGCGGCGCAGACTTAACTCGCATACCAAATTTTTCCTTGCGGAGGGTTAATATAATTTTATTTTCGCTAAGTGTAACAAACCTTTGACACAATATGCAATTCTTTATTCTTTCGCTTCCGGTATCTTGTAAAAGTTGTCTTGATCCTTTTAAAACTGGAAGGAGAAGATCGCCTCAGCGCTTTGCTTGATAAGGTTGGTTTCTAAATTTATCTATAAATAGTTAATTTATCGATAATACGATATAATTTCAAGCAAAATAGTTGATAACCACCATTGTTCATGTTAACTTATGGCTTGAAAATATTGAGTTCGGAATATTATCTAGCTGGGTGAGCAAAAATAACAATTAGGGATCGATCTTCTTTTTCAATATGGTTTAATTATTTTGGCATGAGCGATTATACAATGAACCCTAAGTTGGAAAACAGGAAGAAATTGATTTTGAAATTTGGGAAAGGCTTGTTAATCGGCTCTTTTCTTACGATCTTAAGCTGTACTTTTTTGGTTAACCTGTGGGCTGCCGCTGAGGCTGGCGAAAAAGGTCCTTTAAAAATCTTTGTAAGCATTCCCCCTCAAAAATTTTTTGTTAAAGCCCTGGGCGGAGATCATGTGGCAGTTTCGGTTCTCGTCGGTTCGGGACAGAGCCCTCATACATATGAAGTAACGCCCAGACAGATGGCTGAACTTGGGCGAACCGATGTCTATTTCAGTATTGGGGTGGATTTTGAAAGAACCTGGCTTGGCAAAATACAGGCCGTAAATCCAAAGCTAAAATTAGTGGCCATGGATCAAAACTTGAAGAAGCTGAAGATGACCGTTACCCATGCTCATGATAATAAAAGTCACTCCGGTTTTTCTGATTCGGATAAAAACCAGGAGGGAGATGATCAGGCGCGAAGCGACCCTCACGTGTGGTTGAGTCCCAGCTTAGTCAAAGAGATGGCATTAGTCATTTTTGAAACCCTAACGGATGCTCTCCCGGAATACACAAATGATTTTCAGGCCAACCTGAAGGCTTTTCAAACCGAGATGACTAACCTCGATATGGAATTAAATAATATTCTTAAGTCATTAAAAAATAGGAGTTTTTTAGTTTATCATCCTGCCTGGGGTTATTTCGCGCATGAGTATGGACTGACTCAGGTGGCTATTGAGATAGAGGGTAAGGAACCTGGGGCAAAATCCCTGCACAAGGTTATTCAAGAGGTCAAAGAAAAGGGGAGCAAGGTGATTTTTGTGCAGCGGGGTTTTAGCCCCAGGAGTGCCTCCGCTGTGGCCCGGGCAACTGGCGGACGTGTGGTCTTTCTCGATTCAATGGCTGAAGATTATATAAACAACATGAAAAAAACGGCTGAAGCCCTTCTGGAGGGACAAAAATGAATGAGGTCGTTGAGATAGAAAATGTGAGTTTTCGATATGAAGATCACTTCGTATTGGAAAATGTTTTTCTTACGGTGAACGAGGGTGATTTTTTGGGCGTGATCGGACCGAATGGCAGTGGTAAAACCACCATGCTGAAGATCATCCTTGGCCTGCTTCACCCTAGCAGCGGCCAAATCAGGGTTTTTGGCCGATCACCTCGACATGCCCGGCATCTTTTGAGCTATGTACCTCAAAACGCCCAGATAGACCGCCTTTTCCCGGTTAGTGTTCAAGATGTGGTTTTAATGGGGCGGTTGGGTGCGTCGAAAGCTGTGGGCCGGTACCGTTCGTCCGACGTGAAAGTGGCCCATAAGGCTTTGGCCGAAGTTGACCTGGACGATCTGAGCGATCACCGCTTAGGCACTTTGTCCGGAGGACAGCGCCAGCGGGTTCTGATTGCCCGCGCCCTGGCCAGCCAGCCGCGTCTTCTTTTACTTGACGAACCGACATCCAGTGTTGATAGCCGTGTGGAGCTGGGGTTTTACGAGCTTTTAAAAAAGCTGAACGAAACGGTGACAATCCTTCTTGTTTCTCACGATCTGGGGTTTGTATCTACATATGTCAACCGGGTGGCTTGTGTAAACCGCCGGTTGGTTGTTCATCGCATTACAGAGATTACCGGGGGTGAAATCAAGGGCGATCTTTATGATGAGCCCATGCATAGAATTGAACATGTTTGCAGGATTTAATTTCAATGGTTGAATTTTTTCAGGTTCTCTCCAGCCAATCTTTTTTACAGACCGCTTTGACCGCCGGTTTGCTGGCCAGTCTGGCCTGCGGGGTTATCGGAACCTATGTGGTCGCTAAACGAATTTCTTTTATCTCAGGAGGTATTGCGCACGCCGTTTTGGGCGGAATGGGTTTGGCCTACTTCTGGAATCTGAACCCCCTCCATGGAGCGCTGGCGGCGGCCCTTTGCGCGGCCTTGATCATCGGCGTTATCAGCCTTCGTGCCGAGCAGCATGAGGACACGATTATCGGGGCTCTCTGGGCCATAGGAATGGCGGCCGGGATCCTTTTTATCTCCCGTACACCCGGTTACAAAGTTGATCTGATGAGCTACCTCTTTGGCAATATCATCATGGTGACGCGCGAGGACGTATATCTCATCGCCGGACTTGACGTGGTTATCCTGGTTCTCGTTCTCCTTTTTTACAAACAGTTTTTAGCTGTCTGCTTTGATGAGGAATTTGCCAGGCTCCAGGGAGTTCCTGTTGATTTCATCTACATTTTGCTCCTTGGTCTTATAGCGGTGACCGTGGTAATCCTCATTCAGGTAGTCGGTATCATCTTAGTTATTGCACTGCTCACATTGCCCGCTGCTATTGCACAACAATACGCTCGCAACCTGGCCCAGATGATGATCCTGGCCACTGTGCTTGGAGCGGTCTTTGTCATCTCCGGGTTAGCTGTGTCTTATGGGCCGGACCTGCCAGCAGGGGCGACCATTATCATCATTTCGGGCACATTCTACATTCTTTCAATGATTTTCAAGGCGCTGCATGTGCGTGTCAGCTCTCGCCTGAACCACGTGAATTTAAAATCAAACCATAATAATAACGCTGCGGATCTATAAATAGATAGTAATTGCCAAAATTATTTTCCGTTTGGTTACCAAGCTAAATCAAGCCTCTAACAGCGGCTGGCATGATGTAACAGGAGGCAATTACATGATGTTTTGGCGTTTGTCGTAAGGTGGCTTAGGAGAACGGCCAAAACCATATCTCCTCCTGCCCCAAAGCCAAACGGAACTTATTTTGACAAACGCTCTAGACCTTCTGTTTGAAGGCTTCGGTCTGACTATATGGCGCCTTCAGCCCTCAATTCAGCTATTTTTTCCTCGCTGTAACCCAGGAGGCCGCCGTAAATTTCATCGTTATGCTCGCCAATCCTCGGAGCGCGGGTTACAATCTTGCCTGGTGTTTTGGAAAGATTGATCGGTATGCCGCAGACCGGTACATGTTCCAAACCGGGCTCCTCCAAATCCGTGTATTCGATCATCCTGGTTTCTTTTATATGCGGGTCTTCTGAAACCTCGTCCGGACCCAGATAGCGCCCGCATGGGATACGCGCTTCTTCCATGATCCCCAATACTTCATCGACTGTCCGTTCGGCGGCCCATTCAGCGATAAAGGGATCGATGCGATCACGGTGCTCGAACCGGGCAAAGTCATTATGAAGATCAGGATCATCAAGAAGTTCTTCGTGCCCAATAGCCTTGGCCAGCCTCTTCCAGAGGGAGTCCATTATCGTTACGATGAAAACATAACCGTCCTTGCAATGGAAGAGATCGCTCGGGCCGACATAAGCGGCCCGGTTGCCAACGTTCGGCCTCAGCTGTCCGAGCACCTCAGCTTCGGCAATATATGGACCCATGAAGGAGACAGCCGTTCTAAGCAGAGCAAGGTCTACCATCTGTCCTTCACCGGTTTGGTCGCGGTGGCGCAAGGCCAGGAGAGTACCTACGGTGGCGTTAAGGGCAGTGCCATAATCCGCCCATGACATCATGGCTCTAAGAGGAGGCTTATCAGGATAACCCCCTATGCCCATGGATCCGGACATGGTCTGGGCGATGAAGTCAAAACCGGTGCGCTTCGCATAAGGGCCTTCACTGCCATAGCAGGAGATAGCGGTATAAATAATATCAGGTTTAATGGCCTTAACGTCTTCGTAGGTCAATCCCATTATCTTTCTTGCCCCTGGGCTGAAATTTTGAATAATTACGTCTGATCGCTTGATCAAGTCGGCCAGTACTTCACGGGCTCGTTCGCTTTTCATAATGTTTAAAGTGATGCCTTTTTTATTTCGGGCATAGTTAGGGTAGGACATATTCTGTCCGTTGGGACCTAACAAGCCGATTGTGCGGTCTTCCTCACCCCCGGTTCTTTCAACGCGGATTACCTCAGCGCCCATATCAGCCAGGATCATACCGCAGTAAGGGCACGCAATAAAACGTCCGAAATCAAGAACCCTGATGTTTTCAAGAACTCTTTCCATAAAAAAACCTCCATATAATAAATAGTTAGATTGTCAAACTAATAAAAGCCGTTAAACAGGTTTAGAATCAAAGGGGTAAATAGAGCAAGCGCGGGCCCTTTCTTAGAAAAAATATCTACTCATTTATGATCATTATTGATTTGTCGGCTATATCTGTAAAACCTGCCTTAAAATGAAAGATCGGTAATAATGCGAACACATTCTCTCCGATAGTTGGGTTAAGGTCAAGTTTCTTTGCGTTGATAAGGCATTTTTCTTTAGAAAGTAAATGATTCGGGGATGACAATGTTTGATATTTTTCAAGAAATGGTT
>JAFDLS010000019.1 GCA_019306365.1 Deltaproteobacteria bacterium | reverse complement strand
AACCAATATGACAGAGGAAATGATATTCATTCCATCGGGAGAGATCAACCTGGAGGCGGGACTTGGGCGCGGCGAGCCGAATCGGGGAGCCGTAGTCGCTCATCCTCATCCTCAATACGGTGGATCAATGCATGATTATGTAGTAAGTATCGCCCTCTCCGCCCTGGCTGATGCCGGCTGGACCACGCTCCGTTTTAATTTTAGAGGTGTCGGGCAAAGTGAAGGCAGCTTTGACAATGGAGTGGGTGAGGCGGAAGACCTTGCCGCAGCCGCCGCCTACCTTAAAGAAAACGGAGCGTCTCAACCTCTGGTAGCGGGTTATTCCTTTGGGGCCGCCATTGCGGTCCAGGCCTGGGCCAGACTGAAAGAACTGGAGGTCAGGCCGCTTATCCTCATCGCGCTGCCAGCAGCCTTTATGAGCTTTGACTCCCTGGAACCTGAAATTGACATTGGCTTGATTGTATGCGGCGGGCGGGATTACATCGCGCCGCCCGAACGGGTCCGGGAGTTAGGCCGGAACCTGGCCAAACCTGTAGAGCCGGTTATCATACCCGAAGCCGACCACTTCTTCGGAGGCTGCGAGCAGGAACTGACTGAGGCGCTGAAGACCTACCTGAAGGAAATAGAGGGCTAGAGCGTTTGTCATAAATATGTTCCGTTTGGCCTTGGGGCAAGAGACTTCTTCGAGGCCGGTGAAGCGGTAAGCCAGACCCCGCAAGGACCTTAATTTTAAAACCGCATTCTAAAGCAATTCCCGGTTTTCAATCGGTATTATTATATTTTTAGCTGCCTCCCAGACCGACGTTAGACATCGCGCTGGATTTCTTGCTTCTCCCTTATTACCGCCTGGGCCGCGGCCAACCGGGCGATGGGTATCCGGTATGGTGAACAGGAGACATAATCCATACCAATGCTGTGACAAAATTCAACGGAGTTCGGTTCCCCGCCGTGTTCGCCGCAGATACCGACTTTGAGTTCAGGTTTGGTCTGACGGCCTTTTTCCAGACCCATGCGAACCAGCAGTCCCACGCCGTCCTGGTCGAGAACCATGAAAGGATCTCTCTCGAGGATTCCAAGTTTCACGTAATCGGGCAGAAACTTACCCGCGTCGTCCCTGGAAAGGCCAAAGGTGGTTTGGGTCAGGTCATTGGTGCCAAAGGAAAAGAAGTCAGCCACCTCAGCAATTCGATCAGCGGTTACGGCGGCACGCGGCAGTTCGATCATGGTCCCGACAAGGTAATCAACCTTAACCTTCATCTCTTCCATAACCTCAACCGCTACCTTGTTCACTATCTCCGTCTGAAGTTTTAGCTCGTTGACGTGGGCCACCAGAGGAATCATAATCTCAGGTACAGCCTTTTTCCCCTCTTTGGTCACCTGGCAGGCGGCCTCAAATATAGCCCTGGCCTGCATCGCGGTGATTTCAGGGTAAATAATCCCCAAGCGGCATCCGCGATGTCCAAGCATGGGGTTGGCTTCATAGAGGCTGTCAACCTTGTCCTTTATGGCCTCAACCTTGACCTGCATCTTCGCAGCCAGATCTTCCATTTCTCCATCGGTGTGAGGTAAAAACTCGTGCAGCGGCGGATCAAGGGTACGAATGGTCACTGGCAAACCGTCCATGACCCTAAAGATTCCTTCAAAATCTTGACGCTGCATTGGCAGAATCTTAGCCAGAGCCTTCTGACGGCCCTGACGGTCCGAGGATAGAATCATTTCCCGGACGGCGTCAATACGATCTCCCTCAAAGAACATGTGCTCGGTTCGGCAAAGCCCAATCCCCTCAGCACCAAATTCCAGGGCGGTCCGGGCGTCATGCGGGGTGTCGGCGTTGGTTCGCACACCAAGGCGGCGAACTTCGTCTACCCATTTCATGATCGTTCCGAAGTCGCCCCCTACCTTCGGGATGATGGTCGGGACCTTTCCTGCGATAACCTCGCCGAGGCTGCCGTCGAGCGATATCCAATCCATCTTCTTGATCGTTTTTCCGGCAACCTGAAAAGCTTCGGCGGAGTAATCCACGTTGATATCAGATACGCCGGCCACACAGCATTTTCCCATACCGCGAGCCACCACGGCCGCGTGAGACGTCATGCCGCCCCGGGCGGTCAGAATGCCTTCCGCCGCGTTCATGCCTCTAATATCATCCGGAGACGTTTCGATGCGAACTAATATAACCTGATGTCCCTTATCGCGAAGCTCTTCCGCTTCTTCCGCCGAAAAGACAACCTGTCCCACGGCCGCGCCGGGGGAGGCGGGCAAGCCTTTGGCCAGAACTTCTTTTTCAGCCTCAGGATCGAACATAGGGTGAAGAAGCTGATCCAGCTGGTCCGGATCGATTCTGGCGATGGCTTCCTTTTTTGTAATCAGGCCCTCCTGAACCATGTCGTGAGCGATCTTGATAGCGGCGTGGGCGGTGCGTTTTCCGGTCCGGGTTTGCAGCATCCACAGTTTGCCTTGCTGAACGGTGAACTCGATGTCCTCCATCTCCTTGTAATGCTGTTCCAGCTTCAGCCGAATATCATCCAGCTCTTTATAAATTCCAGGCATCATTTCTTCAAGAGACACCGCATCGGGCGCTACCGGCTTGGAACGATTAATAGGCTGAGGCGTTCTGATCCCGGCGACCACGTCTTCGCCCTGGGCATTGGTCAAGTACTCGCCGTAAAAGTAATTTTCACCGGTAGCCGGGTCCCTGGTAAAAGCTACGCCTGTGGCTGAATCATCGCCCATATTGCCGAAAACCATGGCCTGTACATTGAGGGCGGTACCCCAATCACCCGGGATATGATGCAGTTCGCGGTAAGAAACGGCCCTGGGCACCATCCAGGAACTGAAGACCGCGCCGATTCCGCCCCATAGCTGCTCTGCAGGTTCCTCCGGGAAATCCACCTTGAGCCTTTGCTTGATCATGGCCTTGAATTCTTTAACCAGCCATTTTAAATCTTCCTCATCCAGTTCCAGGTCTTGAGTCACGCCCTTTTGTTTTTTCCGTTCCTGCATGATAACCTCAAAGGGGTCTTCCTCCTTCGACTCTGCCTGGACGCCCATAACCACGTCGCCATACATGGAGACGAAGCGGCGATAGGCGTCATATACGAAACGAGGATTACCCGTCTTTTTTATCATGCCTTCAACCGTCTGGTCGTTCAAACCGATATTCAGGACGGTATCCATCATTCCCGGCATGGAAACCCTGGCGCCGGACCTCACGGACAGCAGAAGAGGATTATCCGGATTACCAAAGCGGGACCCCATCTGCTCCTCGATGAATTTAAGAGCGTCATTGACTTGTTTTGGCAAATCAGTTGGATACTTCCCCTCATTCTCGTAATAGGCCGTACAAACCTCAGTAGTGATGGTGAAACCCGCTGGAACCGGTATCCCGATACTGGCCATCTCAGCCAGGTTAGCGCCTTTTCCGCCAAGCAGATTCTTCATGTCAGCCGAACCATCGGCCCGGCCGCCTCCGAAAATATAAACAAATTTTTTTGCCACAGTAGTAACCTCTTAATATTTTTAGATAAATTTATTTGCTGCGCCATATATTTCTATTAATGTTGACATAATAGAATTCTTTTTTCAAGAAAAGAAAAAATGAGACCTGCCTTTAAGCGTCTAGTTTCCGATTTTTTCCTGAACAGCTTCCTCAAATATCAGAATTCCCTTACGTCTCCACTCTATATCTTCAAGAGGGTCAGCATAAACCGGTTCAACCAAATTTTAAGAAAGGGAGAGAAAGAAACTTTTATGAAAAAGCTTTCCCTGAAAAAAGATCATCTTATTAAAGAATGATCATTCGACAGGGGAATAATGAGAGTACTTAAATACCCCAGTCACCACATCCAGGAATCGAACAGGAACCGCCGTCCAGATGGGCTTCATATTCTTCCCGAAATTCTCTGAGGGTCAGAGTAATGGATGACGCCACTTTGGGCGCGAACTGACAAAAAGCTCCCTGGTCCATTATCCAGGTCAAAGCTTCGAGTTGAGCCAGGTCCTCCGCCGTAGCGCTGCCTTCAACCAAAGCCTTCATAATCTCCGTGACGTGAAAACATCCGGCACGGCAGGGAGTGCACTTGCCGCACGATTCCAGCGCGTTGAAATCATATAGATATTTGGCCAGACCAACCATGCAGGTTTCCGGTTCCAAGCTAACTAAGATGCCTTCCTTGTAATGATAAATAACACGTGAGTCAGTAGCTTTGAGCGGATCAAGCGCTATCCGCGGGAAATAAAATTTGTTGTTGAACAGCGTTTCGAAAAGCAGTTCCGAGACTTCCGATTTTTTAACGCCCAAATAAAAAAGATCCAGGCCCATCAGTCCCACGAATGGACCATGCGAGCAGCTTCCCGAACAAACTGTCTTGGTATCCATGACAGGGAGCTCATAACCTACTCTGGTTATCTCCCTTTTGAAGACGGTCTTGAGGCCGGCAACGTCACGGGCACAGTCAGGATGCTGACAGAGGGTCAGGGCGGTCACCGGGGATTGGTTGAGCGGGTTGCCTAGATTTCTAACCTCCCTCATCTCCTCGTCACGCCAGCTGCGTTTTATCCGGTAGGGATCTTGACGTTTCATTAAACTCAGCATGGTTCTCTCTCTTATAGCACGGCTAATACGGCCTCAGCCGCTATCTTGGCCTGATCAAAAAGTGTTGAGGGGTAAAGTCCCAGCCAGAGGATCACGATGATCAAGGCATAATTTAAAAGGCGCAGGGGAATCGAAATCCTTATTGGTTCACTGCCTTCAGCCGGAGGGTTAAGATATGCCGCTTTAACAACACCGATATAGTAATAAAGCGATATGGTCACGTTGACCATGGCAAAGATAACCAGCCATAAATAGCCTTTTTCAATAGCCGCAATAAAAATCAGGAATTTACCGGTGAATCCGCCAGTGGGAGGCAGGCCGGCCAAACCAAACACACCCAAAAGCAATGTCACGGCCAATAAAGGCGCCCGTTTGTATAACCCGGAAAAATCATCGATCTTAACGTTCTGTCCCTTTTCAGACATGGTAACCAAGACCATGAAACAAGCTACATTCAAGATCAGGTAAGCCAGGGCGTAATAAATCACACTCGCGTAACCAATCTCGGACATGGACAGAATACCGAGCAGCACATAACCGGCATGGGCGATAGACGAATAAGCTAACAGCCGTTTGAAGTCCTTTTGCTTGATGGCAACCAGATTGCCAAGGGTCATGCCAACAATCGCTAAAATGATCAGCACATTCATCAGGTAGGTGCTGTCTCCGCCTGTCAAGGCCACGAGTCGAATCAGAATAGCCATGCCAGCCATCTTGGAGACGGTAGCTACAAAGGCAACAACTTGATTTGCTCCTCCTTCATAAACATCAGGGGCCCAGTTATGAAAGGGAAATACCGCCAGCTTGAAAAAGAGCCCGCAAAGCGTCAGAACCATCCCGACCACAGCGCCCGGCGTATGGATCAACTGAGGCAGGGTGGTCATGATTTCCGCCAGGTAGGTCGTATGGCAGACGCCATAGATGTAACTCATGCCAAAAAGCATGGTTGCCGAAGCCATGGCGCCGATAAAAAAGAACTTTATTCCAGCCTCGGAGTCATGATCCGAACCCTTTCGCATCGGAACAAGGATGTACAAAGAGTACGAAGACAGTTCCAGGGCCACGAAAAGCGTGATGAGCTCCACAGCGGAAACAAGCAGCATCATGCCCAGGGTCGAGGTGGTCAGGAAGAGATAAAATTCCGGATGATGCCGTTCAGCAATACCATCCAGCTTCGAGGAGATACAGATGACTAAAAACAAGCCAAAGCCCAAGAAGCATTTGAAGAGCTGAGAGAACAGGTCTAACCTGTAGGCCTTAAAAAATAAATGTCCCTCTGCCCCGATAGAGCCCAAGGTGATGACCGCTCCAATGGCGCTTAAAACCAGGGCGGTGTGGTAGTCTCGCCTGGGTTTCGGTTCGCCGGACGCGACTGTCAGCCCAAACAGCACCAGGGCCATGAACAGAAAGAATAGTTCGGGAAGAAATAAGATAACTTGGTTTAGCATCATAATCTCAGTAATTCTGGCTAAATCAGCACGTCAACCAGTTAAAAGCCCATCACTTTGGGGAAAGATTGGGTTGAAACCTGTATTAGATTCAACATCAACCAGGGGAACAAACCAAACAGGACGATAACTCCCGCCAGGATAATCCTGGGACTGGCTAACCAAAAGTTCACATCCGGCAAACCGGCAAATTTCGGATTGGCAGGACCGTAAAAAGTCTTCATGACAACCCGCAACATAAACAAGGCCGAGACGAGCAGTCCGCATATAGCCAGAATGCCCCTGATCGGAAAAACCTTGACCGCGGAAATAAAGACCAGAAGTTCAGCCCAGAAACTGGCCAGAGCCGGCACACCAACCCCGGCCATAGCGGCCAAGATGAAGAAACCTGAAATGATCGGCATATTCCGAGACATGCCTCCCAACTCGAAGGTCGTCTTCGTATGAGTTTTATCATAAATGTAACCGACTGATGAAAAGAGAAGAGCGGTCATTATACCATGAGCGAACATCTGAAAAACCGCGCCGTTAAGTCCGCTGACTGTTACAGTGGACAACCCCAGCCCAACGATCCCCATATGGGACACCGATGAGTAGCCGATTACGTATTTCAAGTCCGTTTGAGCCAAACCGACGAAGGCCCCGTAAACGATACCCACGACGGCTAATACCGCCATCAGGTCCGCCCACTGCACCCATCCTTCCGGGCAGAGGAAGGCGCCGACCCTCAAAACCCCATAGGCTCCGAGCTTCATCAAAACCCCGGCGTGAATCATCGACACCGAGGTGGGAGCCGCCACGTGGCCAACCGGTGACCATGTATGGAACGGCCAGACACCAGCCAGAACCCCAAAACCGAAGTAGAAGAGGAGAAACCCTATACTCTGAATATAAGGAGTGAATTGAGCTCCGCTGAGCGCTATGAGATCGAAGGTCCAGAGTCCCGACTTGATGTAAAGCAGAATGATACCCGGCAGGATAAGCGCACTGCCTGCCAGCAAATACAGGGTCAGCTTCATGGCCCCGTACTCCTTCCGGGTACTGCCCCAGATGGCAATGAGGGGGTACATCGGAAAGAGGGCGATATCGTAATATACAAAAAGGAAAAACAGGTCAAAGGACATGAAAACGCCGAAAACGCCGAGAACCAGAAGGAAGGAAAACGCGAAGTATTCCTTGACCCGGTTTTCCAGCTGCCACATGGTCAGGCATCCGGTGAAGAGAACGATACCGGTTAAAAGGAGCATCGGGAGGTTGATCCCGTCGACAGCATTGAAATAGTGAATGCCAAGGGTCTTGACCCATAAAAACTTTTCAACAAACTGAAGTCCGCCGATCTCCTTGTCGTAAGCCAGAAAAAGGAGGATGCAGATTATTAGATCCAAACCGGAAAATACGGCGGCCACTTTTTTGATCACCTCGGGCCGATCCTCCGGGATGAACATGATAACTAACAAACCAAGGGCCGTGACCACCTGAATGCCAGATAATAAAGGCCATTGACGAACTATTTCGTAAAAATCAGCCATAGATCTAAACCAGGAGGAAATAAAGTCCCATAAGGGCTACGACCAAAAAGGTCAAGTAGAGGTTATACTGCAAAAGTCCAGACTGTATTCGGGATACGGCTCTTCCCAGCGAAACGGTGAACCTGCATAAACCATCGATTCCACCATCGATGATAACGCGGTCATTCCGAGTAAACGTATTAGTGATACCACCATAAACGACATAATCCAGAAGCTTGCGATAAGCGTGGTCCATGTACCATCTGTTGGAAAACAACGCCTCGACAGACTTCATACGGCTCAGAAAACCTTCCTGCTTGGCGTTCTTGGCTCCAAACTCGAACCAGGCCAGGATGACACCGGCCAGGGCGCAGCCCAGGGCGAGGACAAGAATGAGCTGGCTGCCATGGTGCTCGGCGCTGTGACCCGTTAAAAAGTGCTCAAGTTCTTTCTGGAAAAATCCAAGAACCAGCGTAATCGCGCCTAATATCAGTAGAACCGAAAGCATGGACCATTCCGTGACCCAGGCCCAGCGGCCTCCACCGTGCCCATCATCGTGGCCGCCTTCGTGCCCATGGCCGTGTTCTTCAACCTCACCCTTGGGGAACCACATGACAAAGATGACCCGGAAGCTGTAATAGGCGGTCATGGCCGCGCCCAACAACCCCGCGATCAGCCAGATGTTTCCCTTGTGAGCCAGTCCGGCCATGATGGCTTCTTTGGAGAAAAATCCCGAAAAAGGCGGTATCCCGCTCAGGGCGGCGACGCCGATGGTGACAGTAATCATGGGGATGAGCATCTTGCGCGCGCCGGCCTTGGACATCTCGAAGAAGTCATTGGTTTCGAAGTGGTGTATGAAAACTCCAGCGCACAGGAAGAGCAGGGCCTTGAAAAAGGCGTGGGTAGTCAAATGGAAGACTCCGGCGAAGTACGCGCCAGCGCCCAGCCCCATAAACATAAAACCAAGCTGACTGATCGTGGAAAAAGCCCATACCTGCTTGATATCCCTGGCTGTCATGGCCATGGTCGAACTCAAAAGCATGGTAATGGTTCCGATGATCAGCACGACCATCATAGCGGTTGAACTGGCCGCGTAGAACGGGAAGATCCGCGAGACCAGATAGACACCGGCCGCGACCATGGTCGCGGAATGCAGCAGCGCTGAAACCGGTGTTGGACCTTCCATGGCGTCCGGGAGCCAGGTCAGCAGCGGAAACTGCGCCGACTTCCCGACCGCGCCTGAAAAAATCAAGATGGCCGACAGGGTCAGTAAGGCCTGACTCAGACCGGTATTGCCGACCTCAGCCGCATTGCCAAAAACGGCTATGGAAAGATGGCCCGTAGTCAGCATTAATATAATAATGCCGATAAAAAAACCGATATCACCGGCTCTGGTCATGACAAACGCCTTCTTACCCGCTTCGGACGCAGACCATTTCTCGAAGTAAAAACCGATGAGCAGGTAGGAGGAAACACCGACAAGCTCCCAGAAGATGTAAAGCTGCAAAAGTCCAGGGGCAATGACCAAGTTGATCATGGACCAGGAGAAAAGACAGAGAAAAGCGTAATACCTGGATTTTCCCGGGTCACCGGCCATATAGCCGATGGAATATATCTGGATGACCAGGCTGATGGTCGCCACAATCATCAGCATCAAGAGTGAATGCGGATCGAAGTAATACCCAAAAGGAATTTTCAGGCTTGCCGAAACAACCCAGGCGCCCTTGAAAACCACAGCCTCTTCGGCGTGGAAATAATGAAGGAACAAGTAAAGGGAAGCGAACCAGGATAGAAAGGATCCGATAATACCCACGGTGACCGAAGCGGAAATCGAACGGCGGGTGAAGACCATGATCAGGCCGAAACATAGCACCGGAGCCATAGAGGCCACGATGGCCATAAGAAGTTCAAAGCTTAATCCGTCAAGCATAACTTATCCCTTGAGTTCCCGGGCTCTCTCGATATCAATACTCTGGTATCGTCTGAACACAGCCAGAATAATGGACAAACCGATCGCGGCTTCGGCCGCGGCGGTGCCTATGATAAATAAGGTGACTATTTGACCAACCGCCGGTTCCGGGGTTAAGAACCGGTTGAAAGCCATAAAATTAAGACTGGCGGCATTGAGCATCAGCTCCACCGAAATGAGCATGGCGATCAAGGAACGCCTCTGCAGAACGCCTGTCAGTCCCAGGCAAAACAGAATCAAAGCTACAAAAAGATAAACTTGAAGCTCGTTCACTTCAACGACCTCTGCTTCCGGCCCTGGCCGGCAATGACGATAGCCCCTATAATGGCCACCACTAGGACAAATGAAATGAGCTCAAAAACAAGGGCATAGCGGGTCAAGAGCAAATTACCGACTGTGGTCACGGTCCAGTCATCCGATCTTTGAGCCGCCGCTTCAAACGGCGTCTTGGTAATCATCGAAAGAAAACCCGCCAGGATGAGTAAACTGACCAACACCGATGCGAACACCTTGGTCAGACGCCTGCGCGGATCTTCCTTGTACATCGGATCGGACAACATGATGGCAAAAACAATGGATATACAAATAGCCCCGACGTAAATGAGGATCTGCATCAGGGCCAAAAATTCCGAGTTCAGATAAATGAAAAGACCGGCCACTCCGAATAACGCCACGATCAAACCGAGGATGTTATGGATAATCCGCCTCAGAAAAACAGCGGAAACAGCCCCGGCCAGGGTCACGCCGATGATGAAATAAAAAGCGGCCTGGGCGACCCATTCAAACTTTATCAGCTCCGGTAAGGTTGGTATTATCACTGCCATTAGAGGTTCCATATCCTAACCTCTCTCCTGCGCCTGCGGTTCGTTAAAACGGGCTACCAGATCAATAACGTTGTCCCACCTGGAAGTAAAGGCAAGGTCATATTCCATGGAATGGCGGAGCGCGTCCACCGGACAGACGTCCACGCACAGGCCGCAGAGGCTGCATCTTGAAAAATCGATCAGATACATAATTCCAACCTTGCCCGCTCCGGCTTTCGGCTTAACGCCCTGAATCTTGATCACGTTTGATGGGCAGGCCCTCTCGCATGTTCCGCAGGCCAGGCAAAAATGACCGTCCTCGCCAGGCAGCTTAACCAGTTCAATATGGCCACGATAGGCCGGGTCCATTTCGAGTTTCACTCGAGGATACTGGACGGTAATGATCGGTTTAAAAAACTCGCTTAAGGTTACCGTGTAACCTAAAACAAGTGACCATCCGCCGACGATGATATCTCGAAAATATTTAATTACGGCTTTCATCGAGTGCCTTTCTCACCGAACCAGCTTGATAACCAGAGCCGTGACCAGCAGGTTAGCCAAGGATAGTGGAATTAAGACCTTCCAGGCGAGGGTCATTAATTGGTCGAAACGCAGCCGAGGGAAAGTCCATCGCGCTACAATCACTATAAAAACCAGAATATATACTTTGAGCAGGAACCAGATGAGTCCCGGTAATATGGGGCCATGCCAGCCGCCGAGAAAAAGGGTCACGAAAACAGCGCTTACGATGAACATGTTGCTGTATTCGGCCAGGAAGAACAAAGCGAAACGCATCCCGGAATACTCGGAGTGGAACCCGGCCACAAGCTCCCCTTCCGCCTCAGGGATATCAAAAGGCAGACGGTTTGTTTCAGCTGTGGTGGCCACGAAAAAAATGATCGCGGCCAAAGGCTGTATGATAAAAAACCATATTTTATCCTGAGCGGCCACAAGTTCCGACATCTTCAAGCTGTTGGCCATGACAACCACTGACATGGCCGAAAGCAAAATCGGAATCTCGTAAGCGATGTTCTGAGACACGGACCTGAGAGCGCCCAGCAGGGAATACTTATTGTTCGACGCCCAGCCGGCGATGAGGATCCCGATGACATTCAAGGCGGAAAAGGCGAAGATTAACAGCAGACCCAGATTCAGGTCCCTTACAATGAGCTTCTCACTGAAAGGGAGTACGATAAAAGAGATTAAAACCGGTAAGAAAACGATGACCGGCGCGGCCAGAAAAAGGGGCCTGTTGACAGCCGTCGGCGTCATCGCCTCCTTAACCAACAGTTTGGCCGCGTCCATAACCGGCTGCAGGAAGCCGTGCCAGCCGACCTCCATCGTGGCCGGACGACGCTGAATATGTCCGGCGATCTTGAGCTCGGCGTATATCAGGCCAATAGCGTTAATGGTTACAAAAGCGATTATCAGAAGCAGTCCGATAACGGCAACCACTATCTCCTGGCTGAACCAGTGGAAAGCCCAGTTCCAAAAGCCTGGTTCACGCTCGACCGCCTGAGTCAAAATGGTTAATAAAAAGCCAGGGTCAGAGATAGGACTCATTTATCGATCTCCGGGATAACTAAATCAAAGCTGCCCATAATTGAAACTACGTCAGCGATAAACTGACCTCGCGCAATTTCAGCCAATATCGACAAGTTCGAGTATGACGGGGTCTTCCAGTGCATCCGGTAGGGAATACGGCTCCCGTCACTGACCATAAAAATATTCGTCTCACCCCGCGGACTCTCAAAAGCGAAGAACACGTCGCCCGAATCCGGGGCCAGATACTGAGGAACATTATCATTAATATAAGCGCCGCCGGGCAGACGATCCAGACATTGCTCGATGATGCGCAGGCTTTGCTCCATCTCGGCCAGCCTGACCGAGTAACGATCGAACGCGTCGCCGTTGCTGCCCGTGGGTATGTCAAAATCTACTTCCGAGTATACGGCATACGGCTCTTTCTTACGAATGTCGTATTCAACACCGCAGGCCCTGAGACAAGGTCCGGTCAGACCGTAATTAAGGGCCTGTTCCGGAGTTATCGCACCCACCCCAACGGTTCGATTCTGAAATATAACGTTTCCGGTCACGAGGCGGTTATACATCTTGAACCTTTTCCGCTGACGCTTGACGTAAGCGCGGGTCCAGGAGATGAAATCATCGTCGACGTCCTTATGCACGCCGCCAAAACGGTTGTAAGCGTAAGTCAGCCGGGAACCGGTAACATGGTTGAGGATATCGTTGATCTTCTCGCGTTCCTCCCAGATGTACAGAAAAGGCGTGAAAGCGCCCAGGTCCATGAGGTAGGCGCCGAGCCAAAGGAGGTGTGATGCGAGCCTATTCAATTCCGAGGTGATGCATCGAATATATTCCGCCCTGGGCGGAACGTCTATGCCGGCCAGTTTCTCCACGGCCGCGCAATAGGCGTGGTTATATATCAGGCCGGCTAAATAATCCATCCGGGAATTATTCGGAATAAACTGGGCATAACCACGGGTTTCGCCCATCCTCTCATGACCGCGATGGATATACCCGATAACCGGTTCGGCCTCAACCACCCTTTCCCCGTCAAGGTGAAGAACAACCCTGAGCACGCCGTGCGTGGCGGGATGCTGAGGTCCCATGTTCAGCCAGAACGTCTGTTCCGTCAGACCCTGGCTGATTTTTTGTTCCGTTTCAAGGGATGTAATATTGCCGTCAGTCATTATCTTCCTGATGATATTCCGGCGCTAAGATTTCCGGCGGGACTTTGAAATCCTTGCGCAGAGGAAAAAAGTCAGCGTCTTCTGGTAAAAGCAACCGCCTGAGATCAGGGTGACCTTTGAACTTAACGCCCAGAAACTCATGACACTCGCGTTCCTGCCAGTTAGCGGCGGCAAAAATATCACTGATCGTATCAACCTCATCCTCAGGATCCAGCTTGGCCCTGATAGTGATACGGTGTGGTTCTATATACTGATTGAAGCGATACGCCATCTCCCGGTAGTCTATCCGGTCCAAGGCCGTGAGGTCTTCCAGGAAGTAGCCGCGCGCGTTGAGCAGCTCCGCGGTCTTGCGAATCTGATCCGGTTCGATGGTCACGTCCACGTGAGACCCGGTTTTACTGTAGTCCGTGTCGTGAACCTCAACCGGCGACAACCCCTCAATCAATTCTTTTGATGCGCTTAACGAAGTCACGTTTATCGCCTCTGCGCCGGTCAAATCTCCGGAGCACGTTATTCTTCTGACCACCCGTTATCTTGTCCTGGACAGCCAAAATACCCTGTATCAAGCCTTCCGGCCGGGGAGGACAGCCGGGAACATACACATCAACCGGTACGATCTCATCCGCGCCATTAAGAATGGCATACTGTGACTCATGAGCGAACGGCCCCCCTGAGATAGCGCAGTTGCCCATGGCTATCACCCATTTCGGGGCGGCCATCTGTTCCCATAAGGTCACAACGGTGGGCGCCATCTTTCGGGAGATGGTCCCGGCGATGATCATCAAATCCGATTGCCGGGGGGTGCTTCTGGGAATCACGCCGAACCGGCCCCAGTCAAACTTGGCGGCGCCGGCGGCCATCATCTCAATGGCGCAACAGGCCAGTCCAAAGGTCAAAACCATGAGGGAACTGGCTCGCGGTATGCGCAGGATATCTTCGAGAACCGTCAAGTGAACAACCGGTTCCACGGAACGCATTAACTTCGCCTCATCCTCAGAAATCACACTTAAACTGTCTTTCAATGCTCCAACTCCACCCGGCGAGGTTTAGGCCAGGATTAACCAGTGAGCTCTTTCCAGTCAAAAACACCTTTTCGCCAGGCATAAATGATGGCGAAGGCGAGAATGCCCACAAAGATGCATAATTCCACGAAATCGCGAATAACAAAATCTTTTCCATATGCGAGCAAAACTGGAAAAAGGTAGAGAACGTCAACGTCAAATGCAAGAAAAATCAAGGCGAAAAGATAATAAGACACCCCGAATTGAACCCAGGCGCTGCCAAAAGGAATCATTCCGCTTTCATAAGTTTTGAGGGTGTCGCGTCCGATTGTTTTAGGGGAAATAAGAACGCTTAAAATTAAGGGCACTGCTCCAAAACCAATACCAACCAGGAGAAAAAGTAAAATAAAAAAATAATCTTTTAACAAGAAAGCATCCATGGTTCCCTCATAAATAATTTGCTTTCGACGTCAAATCGATCACAAAGAATGCCGCAATTTATATCCAAGACGACGGGGGCTTGTCAACTTGTTTCTTTGGTGAATTTTTTCACGCAATAAAATCAAGCACTTATCTATCCATCCAGAGCGTACTTAACGGAATACCCACGGATGACGCCGTTTTTTTTGTGAAAAAACCCTCAAAAGGCTTGTCAAACAAGAAGATTTAAGCCTCTTGACGGCCCGCCCAGATCATTTAAAGCTAATAGGGAGACTGTCGAAAAAGTCCAAATGTTGAATTTCTGCTGTTTTTGATTCGTTAAGAATCAGCTACTTAAAAGCCTCGGAAGACCATAAAAATGCGGGTTTCAGGGTTTTTCGACAGTTTCAGTAATCGCCAGAATTACGTTCCGTTTGATTACCAGGGGAACTCAAAGTACTGCCAGCGGCTGACATGATGCAGCAAATGGCAATTACATGCTGTTTTGGCGTTTGTCATAAGGCGGCTTGCTTTTCTGTCGAGGTTATACTATTAAATAACAACGTCTTTTTTAGACAGGCAAGACAATTAAACCATCCGGCTGGGGTGGAATCAAAATTCTATTAAGGAACAAAGCAATGCTTGATTTAATGAGAAGACACGCCAAGAGCTGGATTATTAACGTCATTATTGGCGCCATTGTCCTGGTTTTTGTCTTCTGGGGAGCGGGATCCGTTCGCGATCGACGTCCGCAGCATGTCGCAGTGATCAATGATGAAGCAATCGGGATAACCGAGTACCAGGAGACCTACCGCAACCTTTACGAGCAGGCTCGCACTAGATATCAGCAAATGTGGAGCGATGAGCTGGCCGAGGCGCTGAACCTCAAGAACCAGGCCCTTGAAAACCTAATCAATGAACGCCTTTTATACCAGGCAGCCCGCGCTATGAAAATTGAGGTCAGCAAGGAGGAGCTGCGGGACAGCATCCTCAACTCCCCGGCCTTCCAGCTCGATGGTGTCTTCAATGCCCAAAAGTATCGCAGCATCCTGGCCCGGATCCGCTACACGCCGGAGATATATGAGGAAATCAAGCGCAAAGAGCTGATTATCCAGAAGCTGAGCGGCCGTATTATGGGCTTTGTCAAGATCATGCCCGCCGAAGTCAGTGAAAACTTCCATTTCACCAGGGATCAGGTTGACGTGGATTTTGTTCTCTTCAAGCCTGAGAGTTTTATTAAACAGGTCAAGTACTCCCCTGAGGATCTAAAAAGCTTCTACGAAAAGAACAAGCTCGGATATCAGATTCCAGTCAAAGTAAAAGCCGCTTATCTGGCTGTCCGTCCCAAAGAATTGGAAGACCAGGTTACGATTGAACCCTTTGAGGTGGAAGAGTATTACGAGTTCAACCTGGACAGATACCGTCAGAAAGAAAAAGTAAGAGCCCGTCACATCCTGTTCAAGCTGGAGGAAAATGCCGCCGAGGAAGAAGTCGCCAAGGTCAAGGTTCAGGCCGAACTCGTTCTCAAGAAGGCTAAAGCCGGTGATGATTTCGCCGAGCTGGCCAGGAAACACTCCCAGGGCCCTACGGCCAAAACCGGCGGAGATTTAGGCTGGTTCACGCAAGGTCAGATGGTTGAGCCTTTTTCCAAAACGGCCTTCAGCATGAAAAAGGGTGAAGTCAGCGGTCTGGTGAGAACTCAGTTCGGGCTGCACATTATAAAGGTTGAAGATCATCAGGAAGCCGGAGTCCGCACGCTTGAAGAAGTCAAAGATGAAATTTTGAAAAAGCTTACTGTCAGAGCCGCCAAGGAACTGGCTGCGGACATGGCGGTTGAGATTTATGAAAAAGCCAGCTTGACTCAGAACTTTGAAGCCGTAATCAGGGAATATAAACTCACCCCTATCATCACCGATTTCTTTTCCAAAGCTGAACCCGTCAAAAATTTGGGCTTTCAAAGGAAATTCAACGATGTGGCCCATTCACTTAAGGAAGGAGAAATCGGTCCGCTGGTCGATCTTACAGATGGTCACTACCTGATCAAGACGATTGAAAAGCAAAAAGCTTATATTCCTGCGCTGGATAAGATTAAGGCAACAGTCGAAAACGATCTGAAAAACGAGCGAGCCGTCGAACTGGCTCAAAAGGAGGCCGACCGTTTTCTGTCCGAGATCAAAAAGGGCGGAAACTGGGACCAGCTGGTCAAAGCCTTTAAACTGAGCCCTGAATCCACAGCGCCCTTTACCCGTTTGGAAACGATCCCCAAAATAGGGGTAAACGAGGCCCTCACCGCCGCCGCCTTTACCCTTGCCAAACCGGGTCAAATAGAACCAAAGTCTTACAAGTCCGATAAGGGGTTCTATATTATCCGTCTTAAAAAGTTTATTCCCGCTTCTGAGGAGGAGTTTGAAAAAGAAAAGGCGGTTATAACCCAAAGGCTCCAGATGACAAAGAGTCAGAGTTATTTTCAGCAGTGGCTCGAGGCCCTGCGGGCTAAAGCGGAAATAAAAATTGAGGAAGATATGATTTAACAGGATCGTGGGGCGAGAGCCTGACGCGGCCGCGATTTACTGGTTCTTTCTCGCCACCAGATCAAAATTTGAAAACTGCATGGTAAAGGTGCCGCGGCCCTGGCTGGCCGAACGTAAGGCCGTGGCATAGCCAAATAATTCGGAGAGTGGCACAACCGCGGTAACGACCCTGGAAGTCTTACGAACAGCGATATTCTCCACCTTGCCCAATCGGGCGTTCAAATCATTGATCACGTCACCAAGAAACTCTTCAGGCACAATCACCTCGACCGTCATGATCGGTTCCAAAAGAACCGGACCGGCCTTGCGGCAGGCCGCCTGAAAAGCCTGCCCGGCGGCCACACGAAAATCAGGCTCACTCGAAACGCCTTCCTTATTTTCCGCCTTGAATAAAGTCACGGACGCGTCAATCGTCGGATATCCCATCAGGACTCCGCTTCCGGCCGAATCCTTTACCGCCTCCCGCACAGCCTGCGCGAACGGTTCGGGCAGATCTTCCGGGTCAACGGCATTTTGAAATAAAAACCCCGATCCCCTCTTTAAAGGCGCTACCCTCAGCCAGACGGAAGCGAAATGAGGCGTTCCGCCCAAGGCGCGGTCAAACCGTCCTTCAGCTTCAGCCGTTCGGGTAACGCTTTCACGATAGACCACCTGGGGCTTGCCGACGTTCAGGTCCAGAGAAAATTCACGCTCGAGCCGGTGGCCCAGCACGTCGAGATGAAGTTCCCCCATGCCGGAAATAATGATCTGTCCCGTGTCCTCGTCCATATGGAAGCGAAATGTTGGGTCTTCCTCGGTCAGCTTGGTCAAAACTGTCATGACCTTATCCTGATCTGAGGAGGTCTTTGGTTCCACGGCCACATTGATGACAGGCTCGTACGTTTTAATGGATTCAAGTTCGATTGGATGGTCAAGGTCGGTGATTGTGTCACCGGTGGTAGCTGACTTGAGCCCCATAACGCCGACGATGTCTCCGGCTGCGGCCTCATCGATTCTTGCCCGCTTGTTCGAATGCATCCTCAAAATCCGCGCCAGCCTTTCCTTCTGATCGAGCCTGACGTTCAGGACCTCTCCGCCGCTTTTCATCTTGCCGGAATAAATCCTGAGGTAGGACAATTTTCGGCCCTGATCCATCATGACCTTGAATACCAACGCGGCCAGAGGGGCGTTCACATCAGCGGGCCGCTCTTCTTCCGTATTGCTTATAGGAACGATTCCTTTCACCACCTGTACGTCGCTTGGAGACGGCAGGAAATTCACTATCCCGTCCAGGACAGGCTGCACACCTAAATTCCTCAAGGCCGCTCCGCATAAAACAGGCACCAGCTGAAGACTTATGGTTGCCTTTCGGATGGCCGACAAGAGCTGCGACTCCGCTATCTCCTCGTCACCCAGGTATTTTTCCATGATCTCGTCATCAGTTTCGGCAACCGTTTCCAGGAGTCTCTGTCTGGCTTCCTCGGCCGCTGCTGACATCTCCTCGGGGATCTCAATTTCCTCCATCACCTCGCCCAATGAATCCTCATCCCAGACAAGACACTTCATCCTGATCAGGTCGATGACCCCGTGAAAGTTATCCTCTTTACCCCAGGGAAGCTGCAGTTCCAGCACATTTGCCCCAAGCCGTTCCTGCAGCATCGAAACGACGTTATCAAAATCCGCCCCAACCCGGTCCATCTTATTAATAAACACGATTTTGGGTACCCGGTAATTGTCTGCCTGACGCCAAACGGTTTCCGACTGAGGCTCCACCCCGCCCACAGCGCAGAACACCCCGATAGCGCCGTCCAGAACCCGAAGACTTCGCTCGACCTCTATGGTGAAATCCACATGGCCCGGGGTATCAATAATATTGATATTCGCGTCCCGCCATTCGCAGGTGGTAACGGCTGAGGTTATAGTAATACCCCGTTCCTGTTCTTCAGGCATCCAGTCCATAGTAGCTTCGCCATTATGAACCTCGCCCATTTTGTGAGTACGGCCGGTGTAAAATAAAACCCGCTCGGTCAGGGTGGTCTTGCCCGCGTCTATATGAGCGATGATTCCGATGTTTCTGGTTCTACGCAGTCGGTTGCTGTTGGCCATTCTATTTAACCAAACTCAAATCCGGGTAAAGAGGATAAGACAAATCCAGGTGTCCAAAAAGGGTCTTGACTTTCTGGCCCCCGATCAGGACCTCTACCGCTTTAATGCCTTCCAGGTTCAGGCAAAGAGAGTTGACCAGGGACCACATATTCAGCCTCTCCTGGAGCACGCCCCCTTTCATCCCGCGGAAAGCGGTCGCCGCAAGATCAACATAAGCGATTTCGGCCTGATCAATATAAACCTGCCTGAGATGTTCACCGGAATTAAAAATCGGGATCAGGTTGGTCTGAGGTCCGGCCATCATGGTCAGTATCACATTACGGGCCTCCTCTGTCAGGGATGAGCCGAGCGTGATCTCACGTTTTTCAAGGCCCAGATAAAGCCCGTTATGTTGAGGGAAATATAGGGATATCTGCTGTGAGTAAGAAGGAGCGGCGAACACAAGGGTGAGGAGGAGGGTCAGGCAAAAGGCCCACAAGCCCAATGATTTTTCGCTGTGTATTTCGTTTTTTAGCTTGCCCAAGCGTCCACCTATGCGGTTTAAATAACATGAAAAGTGACTGTAGGCCATTTAACCGGGCCTGTCAAGTCAATAAGCCTGCGGGAAGGCCCGCCATGCAAGGCGTTTAGGTAAAAACCCCGGCCATCCTTTTACTGAGGCCGAACCGCAAGGCGGGCTTCTCCAAGAGCTTCTCCATGATTTCTCTTGCCAATATGGGATGTATTGACTATATTCAGCAATTAGTCGGGACGTGGCTCAGCCTGGTAGAGCACTGCCTTCGGGAGGCAGGGGTCGCTGGTTCAAATCCAGTCGTCCCGACCATGTCTCAAATTTCATTATAATAACTTCATCAAGGATCAGAACCTGCCCGCGCATTTG
>JAFDLS010000205.1 GCA_019306365.1 Deltaproteobacteria bacterium | reverse complement strand
GACTATTATCGAAGGAGATATTTTCAGGGGGGATTTGTAAAACTTTTTTGAGTAAACGGTACTGCGGGGTTAAACGAAGCCTCAATCAATTTTTAAGAAAAGCGACTGATGTTTTAAAAAGAGCGATTAATGTTCGATATTCAAAATCCGAGCCGCGTTTTCATACATCCATTTTGGCTTTACCGATTCCTTCAATGGCAGGTTTTCCATTTCCTGGATAATCTGCTTTAAAGGCAGGCCAAGCGTCATCCATGAACTGGCGAAGAGCATCCTGTCTTGAAGGGGGTATTCCCAAACTGGAGCAGCATTTCAAACCCGCTGCCTTGTTTGGCGATATTTTTGGGCCGGTGCGCGGCCAGGTCGATGTAAATGTTTTGATGTCTTCTGGCCAGCCCTACCAATTCCGGCACCCAGGGCCAGTCCCCCAAGCCGGCGATGATGGTAAGTTCGGGAAAATCACGGGCAACTTCATCAAGATAAATCGGCCGTCCAATATCCATGGCCCGGTCCGTGGCGTAATTCATGGTGGTATAGATTCTTGCCGGAATGTTGAGTTCCACGCATTTGGTATAGAGCGGGTAGTATTTTTTATCGTTGGCATATAACCTTTCTCTGAAAGTGGAAACCTCCAGGCCTCGGATGCCTAATTCCTTTACGCAGGTTTCCAGCTCCCTGACGCCAGCCACACCCAGGTGGGGGCTTATTCTGCACCAGGGTATTAATTTATTTTTATATTTTTTGGCCAATTCCGCGGTGTGTTCAACTGAAGCGAATCTGCCGGTTCCGATGCAGGCGTAGGTGACGCCCGCGTCCTCCAGCGTCTGAATAAATTCCCCTTCCGTCATGGCGTTTTCCATGGCCTTTTCGGTAATTATTCTTCTTATTTGAAGGGGGGTCATGGACTCTTTCGCTTTTTCGAATTCGTCAAGACTCATACCTAATCTCGGCTGCCCATTTGGGGCCAAAGATATTGATATAGTTGGCCATTCCCTGAGCGTCACTCTTCTCTAGCGAATCTAATTCAGCCTGGTAAACTTCACGTGTAGGAATATCACACTCGATATCTATAATCATAGCCGCCTCTTAAACGAGATTTACCAGTAAAGATTGAATTGTAAGTCTCTACTAACTAAAGGTGTCGTTACTACCTCGGTATGGTTACCGGCATACCCATGATTGGCCAGATAACGAAAACAGCCAGCGCCACCACGGCCATCAGGATAATACTGGCTGGAATACCGTACAGGAAAAATTCGCCGGTGGAAAATTGTTTGGAATCATAAGCAATGGCGTTGGGGGCCGCTCCAACCAGCAGCAGGAAGGGCATGCCCGCCGTAACCAATGAAGCAAAAATGATCACTTCGGCGGCTACACCCAGATAAGGGGCTATGACCAGCGCCACCGGCAGAACGATAGATATTGCGGCCACGTTCATAATGAAATTGGTCATGAGCATCATGAAAAAGGCGATGCCCAACACAAAAATGAACCAGTTGGCCTCCTTGAACATCACCAGCCAGTTAACAGCCAGCCATTCCGCCGCCCCGGTTTCCCAGAGGCATAGACCGATGCTCATGGCTCCGCCAAACAGGAGGATGATATTCCAGGGGATATCTTCCAGGTCATCGATGTCAAGGACGCCGAAAAGAAAGAAAAGGACGGTTGAAATCAGAACAATGGCGGATTTATTCACCGGTTCCAGAAAAGAAATGTGAGACCGAAGCGCGAGGGCTAGTATCACCATTAAGACAATAATCGAGGCCAAAATTTCTTTTTTGGTGATCGGCCCCAGGGCGGCGCTGAGATTTTTGGCCCTTTCCCTGAGTCCCGGTATAACTTTTTTTTCCGGTTTGAAGAAAATCATGAAAAAGCCCCAAAGGATAAAAACCATGAGCCAGCCGATGGGAAACATATAATAACTTAACTGGAAAAAAGTGATCTCTTGTCCCATTATTTCCTTGAAAAACCCGATCGCCACTGCTCCTCGGGCCGCACCCAGCAGGGTGACGATACTTCCCGCTCCGGCAATGTAGGCCATTCCAATAAACAGACCCTTACCAAACCGGGTGGGTTCTTCTCCTTCTTCATAAAGAGAATAGATGATCAGGAGCAGGGGATAGATTGTAGCCGCCACCGCTGTATGGGCCATGATATGAGTCAGGGCCGCAGTCACCACAAAGCAGCCCAGGTAAATCATACTGGTTTTTTCCCCGACAATGATTAGCATTCTGTATGCCAAACGCCGGGTCAGCCCTGTTTTGGTGAAAACAAAACCGATCATAATGGACGCAAAGATGAACATAACCGATGGGTCCATAAAATCATTGAAAGCTGCCTTGGCCGGACGTATCAGGAACAGGGCCTGTAAAACTCCGATGAGCAGGCTGGTGACCCCAATCGGGACAACTTCGAAAATCCACCAGGTCCCGGCTAGTAAAAATAATGCCAGAGCGGCCTTGGCTTCCCTGGTCAAGGGAAAGTGTTTGCCCACCGGATCAACGGCATCAGGCCATGAGGGGGAAAGGTATACAATTGTGAACAACGAAATTCCAAAAAATATAAAGAAAAGCCGCTTCCAGTTAAAATAGTTATTTTCGCTGGCGGCCATTTCCTGTTCTGTCATTACTGACTAACCTCCTCTTTGATTCCTCAGGACCTGCCTGGGAGTCAAACGAACTAAAAACTCAGTTCCGTTGAAATAACATCCAGTAGTAGTAATTGCCAGAGCACCAGCCCATACTGCTAAAAACACAAATCTCACTCTTATGCCCGTATTACAAGATACAAGGTTGGGTTACGAGAATGACCGAAACTAAATCTTCTCCAACCCCAAGGTCAAACGGAACATTTTTATGACAAACGCTTCAAACACAAAGAATTATATTTCGGTGAAGGAGGGGTAATCTCCTTTTTACCGTAAAATCGAACACATTTGATCATACTGAAATACACCTGATTTGAGGCAAACCTCATGTAGTTTTTAGTTTCCAAATTTTCGCGTATTGTATGAAGTAACCTTAGGCCTGTCAAGGAAGATAATGTTGTCGGGCCGTTGTATGTCTTTTCGCGGGAATCTAATTAACTGCGTTCCACTGCTGGCAATCAAAATCAATGTGATCCTGACTAAAGTCATTTATACCAAATGCAGCCTGGCAATGCTTTTTCTGATAGCTTCTAACCCATTTCAAACGGATATTATTTTGATATTCATATCTCAAAGCAACACGGGACGTCCATCTTGTATCTGTTTCAGGAGTCACTTGCGCTGAGGCATAAATGCTGTCGAGCTTGACTTCGCTTGCCCTGGTTTTTTTCGCGGCCTCGGTTTATATCGGGCAGGTCGATTTTTTTATCGCAAAATTCCTGGTGTGAGACCTCCGCAAAACCAGAAATTTTGTTGAAATCGCGGAAGGCGAAAATTTAACCCGCAGGAATATGTTAAATATTTCGAGGACTTAAATTTGAGACTGACATATGCCGCTGCAGCGTCAGCGAAGCGGCGCTCAAGAGTTCGGCTAAAGGACGAAATTTTGCAGAGGTCGCGGTGTAAAATTCCTGATAGTGACAGAGTTTTGATTGTGTTACTGTTGTTAAGGGCGCTGGGTTAAAAAAGCGTCAATCATTGAACTTGCACAGATTTTAGCTTTTAAATGTGAAAGAGATTTTTGGAGTTGCTACTTAAATTTTAATTGGCATGCGGTGAGTTTATAAGGAGCCTTTGTTAGTTATGCCCGGGCGCGATAATCTTCAAGGTGACCGGTTGATTATCTTCAGCCGTTATCCCGTGCCTGGAAGAACCAAAACACGTCTTATCCCGGTTTTAGGCCCGGCAGGGGCCGCGGATCTTCAGCGCCGGTTGATTCAGAAAGCAGCGCTCTCGGTCCGAAAATTTACCGCGAAGAGCGGCCTTGGCATGGAAGTTCATTTTGAAGGCGGGGATGAGCGAAGAATACGCCGTTGGCTCGGAGGAGGTTTTTTTATCACCCCGCAGAAACCCGGCGACCTTGGAATCCGAATGCAGAAAGCCTTCGATGATACGTTTCAACGCGGTGGACGGCGTGTTGTTCTTATGGGAACGGATGTCCCGGATTTTACAGCTGATCATCTGCGGCAAGCCTTTGAAGGTCTGGTCGCGAATGATCTTGTCCTGGGACCAAGCATTGACGGCGGGTACTGGCTGATAGGATTAAAATGTCCAGCCAGTATTTTTCAGGGCCTTGATTGGGGTACAGAGGTGGTTTTGGACCAGACGCTTGCCCTGGCCAAAGAGCAAGGGTTAAAGGTCCATCTGCTCGAACCACTCATGGATATTGACACTAAAGATGATCTCGCCAGTTTGATGCCCGGGGAGGCTCGGCAAAGACCTTATCTTTCAATCATCATCCCGACTAAAAACGAGGCGGCGAACATCGAGGCGACTATTAGCAGCGCCCGGGACCAGGACGCTGAAATTATAGTCATTGATGGAGGAAGTACTGATGACACGAGAGAGCGGGCTTGCGCCGCCGGGGTTCGCGTGGAAGTGAGTTCCCCTGGCCGGGCCAAACAACAAAACCTGGGAGCGAAAATCGCTCATGGCCGAGTGCTGCTGTTTCTTCACGCCGATACGATTTTACCAGCCGGCTTTGTTACCCACATTTTCGAATCATTTATGAATCCCAAAACCATCTTAGGAGCATTCAAGTTTAAAACCGATCTCAATCATCCGCTGATGAAGGTCTTCGAACCTTTGGTCAACTTTCGATCGCAATGCCTTAAACTGCCTTACGGCGACCAGGGGCTTTATATTAAAAAATCCGTGTTTGAATCCGTTGGCGGGTTTCAGGATGTGCCAATATCCGAAGATCTTTTCTTAGTACGGCGACTCTCCAAACTCGGCTACATCCATACCGCCCCGGTCGCGGCGGTCACTTCCGCGCGCCGGTGGAGGGAACTTGGCGTATTTCAGACCACCTTGATCAACTATGTTGTCCTGGCCGGTTATTTCCTAAAGGTCTCACCCTCCACGCTGGCAGCCATCTACAGGAAATCAGGCGATCGATAACGAATCGCCAGAGTCTTTTATATTCGCAATAAAAAATATACCGCGTAACACCTGCTAAGTATCGATTTATGTCTTTGACAAAGACGCCTGTTTTTTCGTATACTTACATCCGCCGATAAAAAAACGCAGTTGTTAGTCTCTCGTTGTTATAATTTTTTAGCCATGATTTATCCAATTATTAGGAAAATTAGAAATTGAAACCACTAGAAAACACGGTGACTTTGTCAAGACCGACAAAGGCCGGAAACTAAGTCAGAGTGATATTATTAGATACAGTTTGAGTGGTTAAAAGCGAACCTGATAAAAAGTTCGATCAATGGACAAAGTTATACAGAAGCTTAAAATTATACGAAGAGGCAACTGTAAAATGCACGAGCTAATTGATAAAGACATGGTGGACACCATTCGAACAACGGGTAAGACGAATAAGAGCCTGCCCGATAGAATAGATGTCCTTGAGGAATACGGACTTCCCTACGATAGACAGGCGGAAAACATTATCATATCCGGTTGCCAGATACTGGCCGCGCTTCCTCATGTCCTGAAATCTTTTGCCGGCCTCCTTGATCGAGATAATTTTTCATACTCCTTCCTTTCGGAAGAATATTGCTGTGGGAATTATCTCTATCGTCCGGCCATCGCAGCCCGTGATGAGGGCGCTATGGCTGAATGCAGGGAGTTATCAAACGAATTTGTCAGTAAGAATATGGAGCAGGCTAAAAGACTCGGCGCAAAACGCGTTGTAATCTTCTGTTCCCCCTGCTATCCAATTTACAGGCATTCCTTCCCTGATGAGAACATTGTTTTTTATCCGACTGCTATTAAAGAGGTTTTAGGCCCGCTGCAGTTTAACGAAAAAATAGATTACTACGCCGGGTGCTACAAACTGCATCGAAAATTTTCGCCCATACCCATGGATCTGAAGCCTGTCGATGAGATTTTCGCGAAAATGGAAGGCCTGGGTATCCACAGAATTAGCGCCCCAAAATGCTGTTTTACTCCGGAAGGTCTCTCTCATATGACGGATAACGTCATTAATGAAACTATGGTCCACGTTTGCACCGGATGTTATGGCCAGGCCCTTGGTAATCTTCCGGCGGGAAAAGGGGTTGATGTTTTAATGCTGCCGCAGTTCGTGGAAAAGGCGATGAATCAATAGACGCCCTTTTATTAGTGGCTTTATGGAGCAAGTAATACTTATAATGAGAAGAAGTGGTGTCAAGGTGAAAAACTTCATTGACAGGTTGTTATGGAGGACGATGTATTATGCTAGTATCCTTATAAAAAAATCAAAAATTGAGGATTCTGAAGATTTAATGGAAATATCCAGAATTATCGGTCCTTTGATAGAAAAGACGGTTACTGATATCTTTGTTTCCCAGAGGCAAGCATTGTTGACCGAACCGACTACCTACATTGTGCCTGCGATTTGGGGGACTAAACTTGAATGAAAAAAATTTCCACAATCAACGTTAGCCTATAACGTGTCCTGATTTATCCATTGGAAAATATTTTTAGCGGTCACTCAAACCGCCTTATCTTGTAATCTGAAAAGCGGAAAACGCGGGGTAACAGTCAATCGTGCTGGGAAAGTATAAAATCGTAATCGCTGAAGATCACACCATACTAAGAGAAGGGTTGCGCGCTATTTTAGCTCTGCATGATGAATTCGAGGTTGTCGGTGAGGCGAAGGACGGATTTGAGGCCATCAAGTCAGTTGGCAAATGCTCACCCGATATAATTCTGATGGATCTTTCCATGCCGAAAATGAGCGGACTGGACGCTATCGTGGAGATAAAGAAGCGCTATCCCGGAACAAAAATATTAACTCTGACAGTGCACAAAACTGAGGAGTATATCCTGGCCACCCTGCAGGCCGGAGCGGACGGATACATGTTAAAAGACGACTCTCATGAGGAATTGGCCGTGGCCATAAGAAGTATCCTGTCCGAAAAACCTTACTTGAGCCCAGGCATTTCTGGCAGGGTGATCGAAGGGTATCTGGAGGGAAGACGAAATGTAAAATCCACCCTGGATATACTAACTCAGCGCGAACGAGAGGTTTTGAAACTGATTGCAGAGGGATACAAAAACAGGGAGATTGCCGGTTATCTTTTTATCAGTCCGAAGACAGTGGAAAAACATCGAGCTAACCTTATGAAAAAATTAGACCTTCACAGCGCCCCCGCTTTAATTTCCTTTGCCATTAAAAAAGGTTTGGTGACCACCTGATTTGATTTAGCTTCCCCTGGGTCGCTGGAATCAAATGGTGATTATCTGGGGAAGGATGAGCGGGCGCCGTTCAATGACCTGGTTAAAGAAACGTTTGAGTTCTCTACGTATTTCAGACTTGATCTCGTCCAGATCATAAAGCTGCCCTAATACCGAGTTCCTTTCTTCAGCCAGCCTGTCAAAGATTTCCAGGATTAGGCATTTAGCGTCTTCTAATACATGGGATTTTGACTCTTCGAATATAAAACCCTTGGAAAT
>JAFDLS010000204.1 GCA_019306365.1 Deltaproteobacteria bacterium | reverse complement strand
GCCAACTACTTTCACTTTATCATTAATGTGCCTGGCCATAACTACACGCTCTATGTTGGGTACAAAGTAGTATTTCTGCGTAGCGGTCAGAATCACGAACACATTTTCCACGGCTGCCATCGGGTCTTCAGCGCCAACCGGGCAAACCTTTCCTTGCGTTACGCAGGTAAAACCCTGAACAGTACCTTGTACCTCCCCACCTATGGCCAGGATCGGAGCCAGACACAATCCCATGATAATCGCCACAGCAAATAATGCTTTTCTCATTTGTCCTTCTCCTCCTTGTGCTTTGTTGTTTCCATTATTACCCTGTTAACTTCCGTTCTTTTTCCTTCTTGAATGAAACCTGAATAATTGATGCTACCTCCTTGTATAACCCTCCTTAGCTTTTCGCGGGAGGACTACGGCTTCTGACCTTTATCACCTCCTCTTCAACATGACCTCGTTTTATGTATTTGAAACTAACCATTTACCTTACTGCCTTCTTCAGTTGTCCCATTTACCTTTTTTCTTATGAGCTATGATCTCGGATTCAGCCATCTCCTTAATTTTATAAGCAGAATCTTTTATTACGCCATATAATACCCCGCATTCTGTGTCTTCCCGAACCGCATCCCCTTCGTCGGCAAGGTCGAGCATTTTTTGAACAAGATCGAGCGTCTTCATAATAGCTTCGTTACACGGCCTCATCCCTTGATCCCTCAGAAGGAAATGTTCTTTTGAGTGCTTGTTGTATTGTCTCATCAAGCTTTATGCCAAAACCATTATTGTTTTATGTATAATATAAAATATATATAGATATTAATTAGTTGTCAAGCGGGGCGGATTAAATAATGTATCAGTGTCTTTTTCCAATAATCAAAGCAACTTGAGACATTATGAGACAATCTGGCTTAATCAGCCAAATTAATTTTGTAACTCATTAATATTAATATAATTATGACGGGATGATGTAAGATGAAGATTCACGATATCATTAAGTAAAACGGAATGATATTAAGTCTCATTCATGGTTCTAAAACTGGAAATTTAAAATTTACCTCTAATATTAATTGCTTCAATGAATAATAGGAAGGAAACAAGAAAAAAATAAAGGAAGGTTGGATCAAGAAAGACAGTAAAATGTCTCAAAAGGAAAATAGAGACACAAATGTCTCATGATACACTTGGATAGTCGGAAAGAAATCGATAAAGAGTAGCTCGCCCCACACCAAGAATCTTAGCTGCCTTCACCTTGTTACCTCCGCTTTGAAACAAAGCGTTTCGTACACTTTCAGGATCCAGTTTACGTGAAGGGCCCCGCGCGGACCGGCCTTTTTGCCAGGCTTCAAGTTCAGGAGGCAGGTCTCCAGGCTGAATTACCCTGCCCTTGGCTTTAACCAGGGCGAACCTGAGCGCGCTTTGAAGCTCGCGAACATTTCCCGGCCAAGCATAATCCATCAAGACTTCCAGTGCCTCTCTGGAAAGGCCTGGGGTTTCCTGGCCCTCCTCAAGGGCTTTGTCTAAAAGATGCGCTACCAGCAAAGGTATATCGTTCTTTCTTTCCCTCAGCAGAGGCAGATGAATCGGCACCACATTTATTCTGTAAAAAAGATCTTCTCGAAAATTTCCCCTTTCCACCTCACGCTTCAAATTCCTGTTGGTGGCGGAGATAATACGAACATCAACTGAGGTGTGTTTTTCGTCTCCAACGCGTTCGAAAATCCCTTCCTGAAGAACTCGTAACAACTTTGCCTGCATGTCCTTAGGCAGATCAGCTACCTCGTCCAGGAACAGTGTTCCACCATCAGCCAATTCAAACCGACCTTTTTTGTCTCTAAGCGCGCCGGTAAATGCTCCTTTTACGTGTCCGAAAAGTTCGCTTTCAATAAGGCCTCCCGGCAGCGCGGCGCAGTTAACAGGCACAAACGGCCCACCTCCCCGCCGACTCTCATTGTGGATGGCCAGAGCCACCATTTCCTTTCCGGTCCCGGTATCGCCCGTGATGTGAACCGTGTAGTCACTTGTACCTAAATCCCGAATCTGTCTGTATATCTGGAGCATCTTGGGAGCACGGCCCACGATTCCTGCAAATCCTTTCAAATCGCCTAACTGTATCTTTAATCCAATCAGATCCGTTACATCCCGAAAGGAGGCGATAATACCTGTAAAATTCCCGGTATCATCATAATTGCCAATCTTAGACATCTCAAGCCGTCGAGGTTCTCCATATCTGGTTAGAACATTCAGAGGATGATAAAGATGATCTATGGGTCTTGGCGGAGATTCCTGAAAGGAACAATGACCTCCGCAAAAGGCGCCGCCAAAAGCGTCATAGCAGTCAACCCCGATCACATCCTCCTTTTTATAGCCGGTTATTTCTTCGGCAGCCTTACTAAAAAACGTGATGCGCCGGTATATATCATGGGCTATGATCCCCTCGTTAAGACTATCCAGAATACCCTCAAATTTTTTCTTTTCGGCCAGATTCTTATACATTAATCCCAGGTGAGCTTCTATAAGTTCCTTAAACCTCAGCATCAACTCTTCATAACGTTTCCCAAACTCATTCTCCTTTGAATCAAGCACACACAGAGCGCCGAAAACTTCACCGTCGGGCCACATAAGCGGATAACCCAGGTATGAAATGAGCCCGCATTTTACGCTTCCATTCTCGCTCCACTCCTCATCCGCCAGAGCGTTTGGGACAAGAAGTTTATTTTTTGTGTTTACCACCCTCCCGCAGAAGGTGCCCAACAACTGCTCTCTAAGCCCCGAATGGTAAGGATTGTCTTCCGAATCGCTGGTACAAATAACCTCCAGAAAAGGGATGTCGACCTTCCCTATTAAGGCGGCAGGAACCTTCATGATTTGCGCTAAAGTATTGACTATAGCCTGCCAGTTAAGAACAGTCGGATCAGTCAAATGAATTTCTTTTTTGTTAATCCAGGATTCCAGGCTCATAATTTTTTGGATTTATTTTTCTCCGAAGAGATTTGAGCTTTAGTTAAAAAGATCATATATGTAGAAATGATTTTAAAGGAAAACACACAAACAAAATCAAATGTTTTATCTGGCACAAAAAATTACAAAATAAAAATTGAACTTGATCCTGTTTGAGCTTTGCTGAATCGAGGTTATTATAGGGAGCAGGGCAAATTTTGTCAAGGAATCTTTCCTCTTGAAATTACGGACTTATGGCAAAAGCACGCGTTATTAACGCGCTTTTTCACTTTGTGTGTCAGGCAATAATTAAAAACTTCCGTAATTCAGCTAAATTTGTTTAGCGATTAGCTTTATTTCGAAACCTTACTATGACATGCCTCCATCGAATGTTCCATAGGGGTTTGAAAGAAGGATTTGTTCCTTATTAATGTTTAGAGTGATTGCCAAAAAAAATTTTCCATTTGAAGTGAAGAAAAAAAATAGAACGAGATTTTTGCAAAACCAGTAATTTTGTTGAAATCGCGGAAGGTGAAAATTAAACCCACAGACATCAAAATCCCTGCAAGCCTATCTGCCTACCAACATTAGCATGCGAGTTCAAAGCTATTTTTGCGCTTCATCTTTGATGCTGAACACGGTCGAGTGGCGTGTTGAGCTGGAGAGCGGCTTGATGAATGAAGATTTAGGCTAACGCGGGAAGCATGGAATTACCAGGTTATTTTAAAAATATTTAATAGCCCGCCGATGAGCAAATACACTCCTGCAGCTAAAAAGATATACCCTAAAAAATAAAAAAAAGCTTGTCGGGTGCTCGAAACCTCAAGCACTAAAAATTCTTCCAAACTGTCGGTTTCTTCAAGTCTCGTTACCCAAGCGGATTTTTCATGTCTTGCAGCGGTCAAATCCACGCTTCCCTCAAACATGGAGCGGTCCATGGGAAAATTCTGGCGGCGAAGATGCCCTATAAAAAAGTGTATAATAAACACATGGCAAAGCGCCAAAAGGGCTTCAATCCGGTGTGCCCAGAAAGCAACATTTAATCCCCAGCCTGGAATTAAACGGCTGGCGGTTAGGGGAAAGGCCAATAGCAGGCCTGTTCCGCCTAAAATGAACATTCCCCAGAACACTGCCCAATAATCAAATTTTTCGAAATAATTCCAGCGTTCGAACCGGGGCGCTTTGGCTAAACCTAAAAACCAGCCGATATGCTGAAAAAACTGCTTGATATCTCTGGGGTGAGGTAAAATAGAATCCGGGTTTAAAAGGCTAAAAGGAAACCGTCGCCAGTTTAACTTGTAAAGAATGTAACAACCGTGCACCAAAAGCCCCAGAATCATTAAAATACCGACAATAATATGAATGGTTCGACACGATTCGTACCCGCTAAATATCCAGGCCAGGCTCCTTCCCCAATTGGTTTCGATATACAGGCGGGCCAGTCCGGTCGCTCCCTGCGTGAGAAAACAGAGTATCAACAACAGATGAAAGATTCGTTGAGTCAGGCTGAACCGGCGGATCCTATACCTGCCTTCCGGGTTCATCTTTTGACCTTCTCCTTTTATACTTCTGTATCTTCCTCGTTTTTATCCTTTTCCCCTCCCCCTCCCCCTCGCCCTCTTCCCCGATCTCTTCAATTACTTCTTCTGGTTCCTCAATCACTTTTTCAGATTCTTCTTCAATTTCTTCCTTGACCTTTTCCTTCTTTATAAATAATTCACGAAAACCCCATAAAACAGTTAATGGCAGGAAGAGCGCGAATGTGCCGGCGGCGACGGCGATCATTATCCAAAAGAGATAGAAAAGTATAGGAAAACTTTTTTGTGTGCTCAAAAGAGCCGGATTAGGTGTATGAACCAAATAGCTGGCAAAGGAAACGCTGGCTCCCTCGTGGCACTTGGCGCAAACGTACGCGTGCCGCCGAATAGGGTTATAGGGGGAATAATAATGCTTGAGACCCGCGATGGGTTCGAGGCCGTGGCACTGGCGGCAGGTAAGATTTGCCCTGACGGTGTGAAGATCCTTAGTCTCTCTGATGTGGCATTCCTCACATCGTCTGCGTTCATAAAATTTTAGCCCCCAGTGTGAATCTGCCAAACGGGAACGATTTCGCACTCTAGCCGCTGAAGGGCTGTAAGGGAAAATTCCACGGCTTATGCCAGGAACGCCCAGAAGGGGACGTTGGCGTTGCGGCCGGACCTCATATTCTTCATAGAAGCCAGTACTGACCTCACGTTCTTTATATCGTCTTATGGATGAAGCGATCTCTTCCTGAGCCGTTAAGAGATCCGGTAAAATCAACAAAAAGATCAGCAAGCTCAGTCCAAACAAAAAAAATGGTTTTGGCTTTCGATTCATACCATTCACAACGGACCCATAACCCAAAATCCCTGTTTCTATTGTGCCGTGACGGTTGTCAATATGTAAGCTTTACATTTCAAACAATTCCTGCAGATCTTCCGGGTCTTGATCTTTGTGCTTGTGGCAGGCCTGACAGGAGTTGGGAATTCTTGGGTCTTCCACGGTAACCTGGGGCAGCAGGGTGTTGAAACTATGACTTCGAGTTCCTCCTGCGATCCTGGGCATATGGCAGCCGACGCAGTTGGCAAAGCTGTGAATTGCGTGACCCCTGAGATTGTTTACTTGCCTATGGCAGGACAAACATTGCTGGGAGCCTGAATTTATTGTCTGAGCGCTGGTGCTGGGTATACCTAACTGGTGAACATAATGGCAGGACGTGCAGGTAACGCCTTCTTCAGCGTGAATAGATTTCTTCCAATCAATGTATTCCTGGTTGGCTGCCTTAGAATATTCATTGGGATACATGTAACTGGTGTCGCCGTTCTTAAAGGCCACGGACTTGAAGTATGCGCCTAGTGGTTTACCTGGCTGGTATCCGATTGGCCAGCCGACACCTTGCCTTTTAGTTGATATCCCACGATTGTGGCAGGACCCGCAAACTTGTACCGCCGAGCCGGTGGAAAGCTTGGCCGGATTAACAATGGTTTGCCGCTTTTGAAAGACCTCCGTTTTAGGAAGAGCCGCGTGCCAGGAACCCTTGCCGTGGCAGGCTTCGCAAGAGATACTAAGTTCGGCGAAGGTGTTTTTATCTAAATCGACACCGGTGAGGTGAAATCCGCCTGTGCCATTTAACCAGGGGGTTTTGTCCCAATCGGCTTCATTAGAAGGACCCCATTTCTCGGTCAAAATATTATATTCGATCGGGGCTTCATAAAGGATGCCGTTTTTCTCAATGACAAAACCCTGAACCTGCCTGCTGTTTATTACGTACCTGATCTCTTCAAGCTTAGGAATATAGATATCGTCCACCGGAACCTTAAGTTTATCTCCGTATCCAGTCAATTCCGTACGAATTAGTTTTTCACTATATTCGCCTACAATCGCGTCCAGGTTTTTTTGGGCATCCTGTGTCGCACGGCTATGTATAGTCATCTTCCAGGAATCGTAATGCTCCAAATGGCACATCTTGCATGTTTCTGAGCCGACATAGGCTTTTGGCTTGGCAAGCACGTCAGACACGTCCACAGCCCCCTCACCGCCGCAGCCTGCCAAAGCGAGCGCCAGCGCGATGGATACAACAGCAATCGTTAAGTAAGAATTCTTCATAACACCACCTCTTGTGAAGAAAAATAAAAAGGCCGCGAGCATTACAGGTTTGTTATTAATATTTAACCGTTATACTATACGTGCCCAACAAGGCGAAAACAGGCCCGCAAATTATTTTAAAAATTCTTTCGATTGAGACTGCTCAGAATATTTCTTATCCTGTTTTGCCAATGGGAGGGTAGAAGTATAGCTCTTAATTGCTGGGTTGTTTTGGGTGAAATACACACCCTGAAGATACGCTTCTTCTCTACCCATCCGCCTTTTTAAAAGTTTAAGGAATGAACCTCTCTTTCTTTACTACCAGTTTTTCGTGTCGTGGCACCCTCCGATATCACCGGGACTGCACGAAGGTGGGGAATAATTAACCACATTGAGAATAGTGTCAGCTGGATCGCCCTCAAAGGTTGAGGTATCTAAGCCAATGAAGTGAGCGGTGGCCAATTTTGCCGTATCGTGACATGCGGTGCAGTCGAAGTTTTCATCAGCCACATGCTTTTCATGTTTACCTGAATTATAGCTGTTAAATTGTGCCGTCCCCAGCTCGTGGCAACTCTCGCAGTTGTTGTTCACGTCAATGCTGCCTTGCATCCAGTTGACCGTAGGCTGCCGTTTTAGCGTTATAAACGGCAAAAATGGAAACATCAGCCGGTTCGGTGTTATCGAAGTGGTTTTCGGATTCGGTTCCAGCCCCATTATGGCAGGCGGCGCAGTTGTCAGTAACATTTCTTAAAACCTCATGTTCGTCATGGGCTCCCTCACGGTTGGGACGAAAATCACTGGCTGGAAGAGCGCCGTCCGGCGGGTGATTATGGCAGGAAGAGCAGTTGGATAAAATAACGGGAGATCCGGCGGTGTGACAGGCTTCGCAGGCTGGTCCAACATCACCTTCCAGGTTGACCCCGTGACATAAGGCGCAAGCTATTGACAAGTTTCCGGCTAAATTGTGGTTGCTAAGCGGTATGCCCATCCAAGGTACCGGGTGAGCGGTATTAACATCATGACAATTCTCACAGCCATTTACGAGATTACCCAAAGGTACGTTGAAGCGCGGGTTACTGCCCGGACCTCCATCAAAGGGATCGGCATGGCATTGCTGACATTGGACGAGGTCAGATTCCGCAGGCGGTCCATGTAACACGGCCTCAGCGAAAGGAATAGGGTGAAGCGCAGCAGGGCCGCCTGAGTGGCAGCCAGTGGCGGAGCCGTCACTATTGATAAAATAGGGAGAAAAACAACTCGGCGCTCCAGCCATCGGCCCGGTCCCAGGCTCGTCGGTTTTATGGCAGAGAGAACAGCCAGTGTCAACAGCTGGCGGTGTTACGACACGGTGAGAGGACGCGTAGGTAACATCCAGATCTTCATTAGTTCCCTGCCAGTTAGTGGGGTGAGCTTTAGCCGCGGGATGGCAGGCTGCCGAAGAGCAGTTTCCAGTGGATTTATTTAAAATAGAGGGATCCGCTATAAAGCCGCCGTCAAAATCATGCGGGGGCTGGCCGTGACAATTACGGCAGGCGAACTGGCCCTCTCTGGCCTCTTGTCCATGATCGGAGGCTTGAATGTAAGGTAATGAATGAGATGGAGGGGGACCGGCCGCGTGACATTCTGCCAGGAAGCAGCTGGGACCGGTTTCACCAGAGCCGCGGCCTCCCGTCAGGTCCGTTCCGTGACAGGCGGATGCGGCGCAGGTGGTCCAATTATAAGCAGTATAAAAACCTCGATGGTTATAAAACGCGTTGGTCCAATCAGATGGATGAATAACAAACGGCGGCCCATCAATATGGCAAGCAAAGCAGCTAATCGCGTTACCGATTCCTGAAAAATCCGCGTCGTGGCAAATTGTACAGCTCTCAATGTCTTCATTAGCGTCAAGGGCGTGCGTCAAAATAAAGCCTTCAGGATGGGGCCCGGTGGTACTGAAACGCTGGTCGGAACAGCTGCTTATCAAAAATACCAAAAGAAGCAGTAGTACTATAAATTTCAGGTACATGAAACAGTTAGGTCTTTTCATTCCCTTATCAGCCATGACACCGCACGCAGGTTTTGGAAGATTTTGGGTTTCCGTGACAGCGAAAACAGGAAATAGGCTCAATCCTGCCGTCAATTCGGTGCCTCGACAGGTAGTCGCCTCGGTGAAGCATTCTGCGGTAGGTTTCACTCTGCCGCTTAATCGACGGTTTCAAGCCGATGCTGGTCACATGGCAGTCGTTGCAAAAACTTTGCTTGTGGCACATGTCACAGACCCTTGAATCTCGACTCGATATTTGACCATGGCTTTCTGAAAAATAAATATTATGAGAATAACGTTCATAGACGATGGTATCACTCTCGGTCTCATGACAGTCCAGGCACGTTTCGCCTCTGCTGACTTCCGCCGGGTGTTCAACAGGAATTGAGTAATTCACCAGAAGCGGGGCGCAGGCGAGGAATACCAGAATAATCAGACACAATGTAATGAAGATCGCGAGGATTGTTTTCATATGTTTTTCATGCCGGGCTTGAGAAATGATTTGTTGAAATCGCGGAAGGTGAAAATTTAACCCGCAGGAATATTACTAATATTTCGAGGACTTAAATTTGAGCCTGACAAAGAGTTCAGCTAAAGGACGAAGTTTTGCAGAGGCCTCAAATTACTTATTCGTGTCTATTCCGAAGGCTCCCGGTTATCAAATAGATATTTAATGACAACCATAAGCCGGTAATCACTTTCGAAAAACGGATCTGAACTGAAGTCCGCAGAGAGTTTAACTTCTAGCGCATCGTCCATAAATTTCCGCCCCGCCCCAATTGACGCAAAATAGGAGTTTTTTTCACCAAGCACTTCCTCTTGGTAGCGAACGTAAACTAAATCACCGGATACAAAATTAGGGAATAAGATTTTATAAAAATAAGCTCGTCCGAGGTAATATCTATTTTCATTCGTGTCGCCATTCATGAAGCCCAGTTCTGCTCCCGCCTCCGATAGTTCCTCTCCCCGCCAGATCACTATCCCTGAGAGGTATTGAGCCTGATTCTGCCTCCTGTCATAGTCGTAGTATTTGAATTTGCCGCCAAGGTGAACTTGCTCAGTGATGTCGTATGTCAAATGAAAACCGAAGGAAGTGATGATTTCGCTGGTACCGGCCAGGAAGCGGAAAGGATTCGCACTGTTTTCACGCTCGATCAGGAAATTTTCATATTCGAAATAATGAAAGAAGGGACGTATTTGCACGCTCGAAATGTTGAAAGCGCCCTCATAATTATGTTCAGCCCAACCGTCAGAGACCAGATTCAATCTCGAACGTCCCATAATGGATATATTACCAGGTAAAAACAGTGACAGATCAAATCCGATTTCCTCCTCGTCTATTTTTTCATCGTTTTTTACATGCCGATAGAATAGACCTATTTCATAACGATTTCCCAGGTGATGGGCAATCCTCCCTCCAAAGGCGGCATCTCCTTCCCGCCCGTTAATATCATCTAGCGGAATTGGCTGCCCGCCATATGCCAATAAGGAAAAGTAAGGAGAAATACGCGTGTTTATCAGAAAACCATCCACACTCTCATCTAAGGCCAGCCCGAAAACATACTGCCGGCCGAGCCTTAAGAAAAAATCACGGGAAGAACCTGTGTACTGAAGATATCCGTAGAGAAGTTCTCCCTCAGTATCACGCTCGAAAAAATCGCTGTTTCCTGAGTCGTACCTGCCCCACCCATAGGTATGAAAGGAGAGTTTATCGTTGAAGAAGGCCCCGGTATCAAGC
>JAFDLS010000203.1 GCA_019306365.1 Deltaproteobacteria bacterium | reverse complement strand
CGGGATCAGGTAAAATTCAGGTAAAAGATCGCAACATTTTAGATATCCATAGAGCCAAATGAACTTAAAGGACCTGCAGTTGTTTCAAAACACTCTTCATTAACCGCACCATCAAAGTTCACCGGCCGTGGTTTTGAGCGCCGGTTTTCATATGTTCACCTCCTTTCAATCCATTTTGAGAGCTTGCTTGCCCGGGGCAAAAAAAATCCCCGGACCGAATTGAATCGATCCGGGGATTTCCCTTTTTTATCCTCAAGATCTTAAAGGCCGCGCCCCCCTGTCCGCGAGGGTTACGGTTTTCATTCAGGCAGGTCTTCTGACTCTCGGATCGTCCTACTTGCCGCGCCTTCCCAGACCGGCTGTGAGCATCACATCCGGTGTCATTAGTCATTAGTTAAAACAAACCACAACAACTATGACAATCTCCAGTGGCGTTAAATTGATCAATAATGATTAACCAATCCGCGGCGTTCGTCCCCGATCACAGCGGCGGGCCCGTCCCCGATTTTAACGGGGTTCCCTCTTAAGCTCAAAATGAGCGCCTGAACAGTTTTTAGCATCTACATAAAAACAGAATAGTAGTCAATAAAAAATTGAACTTTTAAAACTTACGGAATCACAGCACATGCTTCGCGAATATGTCTGCAAAAGATATGGTGTATTTCAGGGATAGACCCAATTCCTTCCGGTTTTATTGAAACAGAGATTTGCTTTTGCTCAAACGCGGTTTTCCAGGAGTCGTCATCGCCTGCAAGGTCTTCCTTAAAATGGGTTCCTGCAACCAGCATAAAAGGGATCAGGTGAACTCTTTTTAACCCTGACATGGTGACGGCATTCACGATTTTATCCCTTGAAGGGTGGCCTTCAATAACACCTACGTATATATTTGGACCGAACCTCTCACAAAACATATGGTTAAGTGCCATATAAGAAGACCAGATCGGATGATCTGTTCTGTGTCCAATAAGGACGACCGCATGGTTTTCAAGGTCATGAAACCTGCTGCCAAGCCCTTTAACAACGGCTTCGTAATCTTCGGTACTGCTTAAAAGTGGTAACCCTATAGATGTCCTGATAAGACTCTGTTTCACCTTCTCAACCAGACGGTAAAACTCATGACCGCAAATCAGGTGCATAGACTGAACAACAGCCCATTTATGCCCCTTTGCCCCTAAGGGCTCGCGCAAAAATAACTTCACATTTTTACATCAAAATCCTCGAAATAGCTCGCTATTCCTGTGGTTTTGCTCTTTCGGATCAGCCAAATCTGGACCAAATCTGAGCGCCAATTCTGCGAAGTTATTTTTGCGCGAACCCTAAGTTCTCAAGCACCTGATGCGGATGTTTCAACTCGGCGGTGCTCCTTTTTGCCATCCGCTCCCTGACAATACGCGATGAATAGGCCCAATGGATTTCATGGCCGGGAAAGTTTTTTCTTATGATTTTTTCGATAAAGGCATAGGTATTAAACGCCTTTGTTGTTGTGCCGAATGCTGTAAGAACAATAGGTATCTTCATTTGAATGTTTTTTTCTCCCTGAAGCTTTTTATAAACAAAAATAATAAGCAGCACTGCAAAAATGACATTCAATTAATTTGTGATGTAGTCAGCCTGCATATTCAGTTGGCGAAGTGCTTTGCGAGCGGATTTTTTCTGTTTAGGATATTTTACGGCATGTTTAAATGCACGGAGCGATTTTTCCACATTTCCCGCATTCCACGAGGCGTATCCGGCCATAAGCCAGGCCCTGCCCGGTTTTTTCCTGCCGCGAGCTGCAGTCTCAAACGCTTCTGCAGCCTCCCGGTATCTATCCAATTCATAGAGAAGGTCTCCTTTGAGGAGCATGAGCCGCGGGTGGTTCTTCTTTCTTTGAAGCCCTTTTTCAACCCATTTGAGGGCATCTTCCGTCCGTTGGAGGCGCATATATCCATGCGCTATCCGGCATGCCAGATCCGGTTCAATTTTTTCTCCCGCAATTTTCTCGTAAAATTTGACCCCCTGTACGGGAATATCCAGGGTCATATTCAAGTCTGCGACAATTCTTTTCTCTTGCACTGTAAGGGGTGAAATAAAACCCTTTATGGTCAGCGCAGTCAGGGCGGGCCGGTAGCGGTTTTCCCTCAAATGAAGATGGGCCAATCCTTTCCACCATTTTGGCTCCAGTGGATAATTCCTGATTAACCAGTTTACATATTCAAGCGCCTCTTTCTTCATATTCAATGAGAGATATAAATGGAGCCTGATTTCCTGCCACTGTTTTCGCTTTTTTCCTTGTGTTTTTTCTGAAAGATCTTCGACAAACGGCATGGCCTTGCGGGGTTGATCGCAGACAAGATATGCCTGAGCAAATGATTCTTTCCATTCAAGCTTGATGCCAGCGGGATGCTCCTTCAAAAGTCTCTGAAGCAAGCTCAGGGCCTTTTGACTGTTCCCGGCGGTCATGAAACACACAGCGCCGTAGTAAAGCGTTTCTGGATTCTTTTCCGGATCGGTCTCATAACCTTTTAAAAAAGCTCGCCCTGCTTTTGCGTATGCCTTCATATCGTAGCAGCATTTGGCCAGGTTCATCCAGCCGGAATTAAAATCCGGTTTGGCGGCAACCGCCGCCCGGAAATGGGTATCCGCTTCGGAATAATTCCTGGTCATCAAGTAGCAGTTGCCCAGTGTGAAATCGACCAGATAATGTTGGTATCCCTTTGTGTCAGGCTCGCCCGGTTTCAGTTTTCTGCTTTTTTCCTGAAATTTTTCAAGTACCTGCGCCGCTTCCGTGAACTTGTTTTCTCCCATCAGTTTCTGCGCTTTAAAGAGAACCATCCGGGCGGACAGAGGAATGTCATTCGCCTGGCCCCCATAGGCGATCGCTGAGACCACCAGACATAAAATTGCGATGTTTATCAAATGAAGTAAGTATTTTAATATAAAGAAGATCATGTGGTTTCTATTCCAGCTCAAAGCGAACCGTTGTTTCCACCCACGTTTTAACCGGCTCGCCCTCAACAGTTCCCGGTGTAAAGCGCCAGGCTGAAACGCAGCGAAGCACGGAATTGTTAAAAACCTTTCCCGGCCGGCTTTCGATAATCTTAACATCGATAACCCGGCCATTTTCGTCCACGATGAACCTCACCCTGACCCACCCTTCAATACCCATGCGCCTTGCCCTCATGGGATAAATGGGCGGGGCCTGTGCAATCGGGATCAGAGGATGGTCGATTTCACCAATCCCGTATGATCCCTTCAGACCCGGCAAATCCAAACGAACCATTTTCATGGGCGAAACCTTCAAGGTTCCGGATATCGCCGGAAGTTTTGGATTAATCTCAAAGGGAAGATCGACAATCCGTTTTATCATGCGGTTCGCATAAACCCGTTTTTCCTTGATCAGCTTCTTTATCTGTTCTTTGGGCCTGATCTTACGTTTCTTCTCTTTTCTGCGCACCTGTGGTTCCGGCCTCTTGATCCGGATGATATTCACTGTTTCAACGAAATCTGAATACTCAGGTCGGCCTGGATTACGGTCAATCAAACAGGGCATGAGGTCGAACAGTGAGATATTGAGCATCATGGAGAACGCCGCTGCAAACATCCACAAGGTCACGGTTCGCACCCGCTTTAACGTGCCGTTGTAATCTCCGGATTCAGGTTTTTCCACCGTTTCAATCACCTTCTATTTTACTCCGGACGGCAGACTGGCCGCTAAAGAGACATTTTTAGCGCCGGCCAGCCGACATGCGTCCATCACCTTTATGGCGATGCCTGTACGGCTTTCCCTGTCAGCAACAATGATCACGGCGCCTTCGGGATTCTCGGCCAGGGCCCGTTCCACATTGGCCCTTACCGCGCGAATATCAATCTCACGCCTGTTCATGAATATCCGGTCATCCCTGGTAACTCCGATGAGGATATTCGCCTTTTCCTTGCTGACTGCCGTGGCCGCGGCAGGCCGGTTGATATCAACCCCTGTTTCCCTGACAAAGCTGGTGGTCACCAGGAAGAAAATCAGCAGGATAAACACCATGTCGATCAATGGCGCCATATTTAGCTCAATGCTTTTTTTCCCAGCCCTTCTGGCTGCCGTAATGTTCAACATAATACAGGCTCCGAAAAATAAATTTTTATCCGGTTATACATATCGCCTTAGATAAATTCCCACTGAAGCAATCCGTTGTTTAAGATTTTCCGAACGGCGGTTAAGAAAATTGCTCATATAAAGACCGGGAATGGCCACCACCAGCCCGGTCTGGGTGGTGATCAGGGCCTCAGAGATGCCGCCCGCCATGGCCCTGGCGTTTCCCGTGCCGAAAATAGAAATAATGTCAAATGTTGCAATCATGCCGGTCACCGTTCCAAGCAGACCGAGCAAAGGCGCCAGGGCTGCGAGGACACCGATCAAGCCCAGGTGCCGGTCTAAAGAAGATACAATAACGATCACCGTTTCATCCAGAATGAACCGGTCCACCCCGGTCCGTCCGCTGCGACGTCGCTGAAATCCGGTTACCAGCAACGCAATGGCGCCACTGTATTTTTTGGCATCCGGGAACTCGCCGGCTTTCACATATTCCAATGCTGTTTTGCGACTCATGTTCTTCCGGTACAGGCGCCTGAAGAAAAAAACCCTGTTGATGATCAGTGTCCACAGTACCACCGACACAATCATCAAGGGAATCATGACAGGGCCCCCGACCACAAGATAATCTTCAACACGGCAGATATGGTCCTGAAAAATTCGTATCATTTTTCTTCCTCTAATTTGAAAAGGGTGTTTACAAAAGTCACGGCCTTTTCCTCCATCTGAGCGATTATATTCTCCACCTTTCTGGATAAAAGGGTATGGCTTAGCATAATAGGAATTGCCACCGATAAGCCAAGCATGGTAGTCACAAGGGCCTCGGAGATCCCTCCCGACATCATTCTCGGGTCTCCAGTGCCGTAATACGTAATCACATGAAAAGTGTTGATCATTCCGGTGACAGTTCCCAGCAGCCCCAAAAGCGGGGCGATGGCCGCCAGCATGCCAAGAGTTGATAAAAAACGTTCCAGCTTTGGAATTTCATTCAATATCGCCTCCTGAAGCACGTTTTCCAGGTCTTCACGTCTCATGTTGCGGTTATTTATTCCTGCCAGAAGCACTTTCGGAATCGACTTTTTCCTCTTCTGTTCGCATAGAGCGGCGCATTTATCCCATTCCCCCCGGGTGGCGAACCCGTGCAGGGTATCAACAAAACGTTCAATGTCGATATTAGTACGTAACAGAAATCTGACCCGTTCCAGAACGATTAGAAACGCCAGCGCCGCAATAGCCATAATAGGCCATACAATGGGACCTCCCTTTGGAATCTGCTCCACAAGACTCAGGCGATGGGTCAGTTGGCGCAGGGCCGCCCCTTTGGAGATATCGATGGGAACATCTTCGGATTTCCCGTTCATATAAGCATTGATCTTTTTTACCATGCGGCGGGGAGGCTGTTTGGACAACGCGAACAAACGGCGGCTGGTGTCCGAATAGAGCAAAAATCCGGTCTCTTCAGAAATCCGGTAGGCCGCTGAAAAATTTCCCAGCACCAGGATTTTCCCCGAAATTTCCTCACCCGAGCGATTCACGAAAGGACCTTCAGCGGTTTTCACTTCCCCTGATCGCGTAATCTCATCGAAAAGAAGATCGACCATGGCGCGGATGTCATTCATTCCCGGAAATTCCACCTGATTCATTATCGGTTTGAGCGCCTTTCCCCGATTCTCTACAAAGGCGCTCTGCAGGCTCTGGCGTAAAAGTGCGTCCAGATCCTTGGCATTCATGCGAACAAAACCCACAAGCTCCCGCACCGCCCCTTC
>JAFDLS010000202.1 GCA_019306365.1 Deltaproteobacteria bacterium | reverse complement strand
TTTTCACCTTCCGCGATTTCAACAAAATTACTGGTTTTGCAGAGGTCTCTGTTTAGAATTTTTAAGGAAACCCAGATCAAAGATAATTACTCATTGATCAGGCTTTGATATTCACTTTCCAATCTGTTTTTAAACATCTTCTCGCATTTACCGACGCAGCGCGGCTCGTTGCTGCAATGCTCAAGGCAGACCCGATAATCATTAAGCAAAACGTTTTGTACCTTCTTAATTTTCTCCCATTTTTTTCTCTGCAATTCAGACAGCTCGGGCGGTTTCAGTCCCAGGCTTGAGGGTTTCATCCCGCTGGAAGCAACCAGGACATTCTCCGCCCTGAAATCTCCGATGATAACGGTAACCTTATCGCCCTCCTGAACGAGTCCATTGCCATTGGCAAAAAGGACGAAGTAAATTCGACCGGCCTGCGGCTTCAGGGTAGTTTGCCGCATTGGTCCGGCCTTGGTCACCGGTACAGGCAATTTTCTTCCTTTTTTTTGGTCGATTATATATGCTTTTTTCCCCTTGCTCAGAAGATTACGAGCCTTTACGGGATCGAGAACTCGGAAGCGAAGGTCCAGCATGCGACCGCCTGACGTCGGCCTCAAGCTTTCAATTTTAATACCCCACCGTTTTTCCGGTTCTGATAAATTTTCATTTTTAAGCTGATTTTGCCCCGAAGCTTGGATATGTGAGGGAAATGAAAAAACAATCAAAAGAAAAACAAAGAGCGTAATAAGACAAATCCGTTTCCAGATAAACGACTTTATCATCTAATTTTCCTTTTTATTTTAAAAATATAGACTTTCATAAGAAAAAAGCAAGGGAGCCAAATCATTTTTTGGTTCCCTTGCCAATCGAATATCCCTTTCCGAATGAACGATAATGTTTCGGATAGAGAATATTTCAAATCACCAAATTGTTAAAATAACGTTGAGATGAAACATCCACCTCCCCCGCCGTCGCCAGTTGTTGGCTGTTGTATGGTTGTTGTCCCGGATGGTATCGCCGCCAGGCCAACTATTGTTTGCCCGGTTGGTGTTCCTGTCCCCTCGGCCGCTCCGACGCTCACAAATCCTCTGCGGTCATAAAGACCCATTGAACTTGAGCTGTGAATGTCAATATAAACGTCCATGGTTTTTCCGGCATACAGGTTTAAGGAAAGCCGCCTTTCCCTGGTGTAAGGCCGCATGTTCCCATCCTCTGCCACAATGTTCATGTAATTGAATGACCCAAGAATGACAGGCGCCCGTGTTCTAAGTCCGGCGTTCAGCATCCTGATAAGTATTCTTTCACCCACGAATGCTTCTGGAACGATCCCTGTGAAAAACAGTTCGGCCCGCCCGTTCAAGAGGAAGTACTTGGGCGAGTAACTGATTGTGCTGGTTACAGTCCCGGCAGGACCGAAATTCCCTGTGGCCACGGCATTGTGGATAAGGGGATCAATCTCGCTGAAAATGAGGATTGATTCCCTGTTATAGTAAATCCCTTCGTATGCCACGAGCCCGGTTCCAAAATCTTTCTTCAACCCTCCAAAAAGACCCATTTGAACCTGAACCGCCGGATGGGTTCCACTCTGGTACAGGTAAGTGCCAGGTTTGACGTTATTCCAGGCGTAGGTAGCTTCTCCCCCATTTTCCGCCACCTCGCTGGTGAAAGATCTCACCCTCGCTGTAAGGCTGGGCCTGCTGCCGCTCGATCCATCATTCCATACGGGGGTCATAGTTGCCATCTGACCGGGTATGACAAGACATGTAGGCTCCGGCAAATCGTTTTTCAAATGAATCATCAGGGTTGTATCACCGGGCGGCACTTCCAGCAATGGGCCAGGCGAGGTTATTGTCCCATCCACCGTTGAAAAGTCATCATCCTCATCGAGGGCATACCCCCACACGGTAACCACCTCATTATCAGGCATGGTAAGTGTTGTCGAACCAGCTCTGATCCAGAACTCCGCTGCCGAAGCGGTGCTCGCCATAATAAAAAGAGGGGCCAGCAAAAGAAATACGGACCAACTCATTTTCTTAATATAATTTCGCATCATTATATTCTCCTTTCATTATGGTATCGGCGTGCCGGGCGGTTCTACCAGACATTGGGTCATCATGCCTCCGGGAAAGATGTCATTGTTCGTCATTTCTTTTTCATTGTGGGAATGCCACATGTAAGCAAACCCTCCAAACATGTTGAGCCCGCCTTCCCCAGGGGGAAGAGAGCCAGCGGCCCCTAAGAAAGGGCTGCCGCTGTATAAGCCGCCAAATGCCATTTCCGATTCATCTGGTAAAACGACCGGGAAGGGCTTTCCATGGTCAGAGGCATACTCGTTTGGCTCCATGGCCACACTGTCAAAAATACCGTCCCCGTTATGGTCAACATCTTCAGCTCCTGGGAAATTACCTTCAGGCGCAATATCAATATCCTGTTCATGTCCATATATATCCCAGCCAAGCCCTGCGCCGGTCCATTCAAAAATGGCGTCTATCGTCCCACCGGGCGGCACCGTTAAGGTAAATTCGGATACAGCCATATCCGGCCCGCTCCCCGGCAGGCTTTCAAGCAGTCTTCCGTCCCGGGCAATGACCAGGGAATTATTCCCATGATGGTGAAACGGGTGCAAATCCCTGCCAGCGCCAATCATCCTCATTAGCAGCTTTTCCCCGGGCCTTAACCTCGGACGACAGTTATAGGGCTGGTTCGGAAGCCAGGGCGCGCCCGCCGGAAACATCGTATCTGGAGCGCAGCGCCCGTTAATGAACCAGTAAACCGGGAAAAAGGAGTTCGTATCGATCTGAACATTCTCATTGCAAGCGTATTTTTTATAAGCGGCTTCATGAATATTTAAATCCATCTCGGTTAAAAAAAACAGGTACTCGTGGTCGTAACTTGAATCCGGATGATTGTAGGCGGTCGGATTAGCGGGATCAAAAGTCCAAGGCCTTATTATCATCGCACCCACGAGCCCCATGCTTACCTGAATATCCGGCCTGGTACCGCTTTGATAATAATAGGTTCCAGGATTATTGGCCTTGATCCTGTATGTGACGGTCCCGCCTGGAAGGGCTTCCCTCGCAGCTATCCCGGCTGAGCCTCCTATCTCTTGAACCGAATGACCCGGGAACACGATGGAAACGTTCCCTGCCGAGGCGGGAAGCTCATTTGTAAGGGTAATGGTGATGGTATCTCCCTCGTTTAAGATCAGCGTGGGACCGGGATACTGCATCACACCTCCATTGAGCGCGTAACCCCACGCATAGACCGAACCGCCGTCCGGCGTACTGATAAATCCGTCCCTGGCAGTGAGGTTGAACGTGGTTCCGGAGACACCGTCAATAACGGCCTGCGCCCGAGGAACGATCATAAATATCATCAGTAGAAGCACAACGCCGATTCCTCCGGTAATATTAAACACTTTCTTCATATCCAGCCTCCTTGTATTCCACATATGAAATGTGCTTATCTTCTTATTCATAAGAACTACCTCTTCCCGCTCATGGGCTGTTGATGACAATTTCGGTCATTATGCCACCGTAGTCCTCGGCATCATTGGCCAGGTTGTGGAGATTGGTTGTATACAAGAAATACGTTCCCGGTGGGACGCCAGCAGTGTCCAAGATGACGTCAAACGCTTCACCGCCGCCGAGATTTATGGAGCTGGTTTCATAATAGAGGTTCCTACCGTCAGGAGCGCGTAGTATTCTCGCTCCTTTTCCAATTACCTTCATTGGTATACCCAGTACACCTAAGCTATAGTAGTGTACCGTGGAAAGGCTGGAGATCCTGAGCAGGATCTTCTGTCCTTGAGTTGCGGTGATAAGTGAACTTTCTTTTTGTGAGAATCGATTCGGGCCCCACCCTTCATCCGCGGCCGTGTTTGCTAATTCCGCCTCGTTAACGGTATCCGGGTAACCCCGGCCGTTTAACAACGGATACTTGTCATCCATTAACGCGAATGGAAGAGGCTGAACCGTATATGAAGCATCGTGAAACGCCGGATCGAAGGCCGCTATCTGCAGGTACTGTTCAACGTCATATCCCGTGGACCCGTCTCCGTCATTATAAGCGAATTTGGTGTAAGTTCTCCCGGACCCATCGGGATCCGCATATTCCGTTCCATTTTGCGCCGGCGTCACGTAGATCTGCCCCAGCATGCCCATCTGCATGTGCTCGGTGGCTTCCACGTGGCAGTGCCACATAAAGGTGCCCGGTTCGACAATATTATAAAAATAAGTCAGACTCGAACCCATGTTAATTGATATGGAATCTGAAGGCACACCGTCGAAAATCGGAGCGGCGTTCGGGAACCCGTGCCAATGGATCGTATGGGGGTCAAACAGGTCAGGGCGTACCATCATGCCGACATTGGTCAGGGTCAGGTACAATTTTTGTCCTTCCGCCACGGTGATTGTCGGGGCGGGGAAGGTCGCGCCGAGCATTGACACCATCATCACCTCATCTTCGGGTACACCGGTAACATCATTGAAACCGAAGATATACTGGAGCCTCCCGTCGGCCATATTAATGAAGCCGTCACCGGCGGCCATGTGCCTGCAGACCACGTCAGGGTCATAGTCAGGATTATCTTCTCCCTCTTGAGCGTGCCCTGCGGGAAAAACCGCGTCAGGTATCGCATCGCCATCCACGTCCCCAGGACACTGAACCACAACCCTTGCTTCGGCCTGCGTAAAAGGCATGGCAACGAACAGGCCGATAAGCAGAAACAATCCTAT
>JAFDLS010000201.1 GCA_019306365.1 Deltaproteobacteria bacterium | reverse complement strand
TTATCTCCATATAAAAAGCATGTCTAATAAAGACGTTCCGGGTAATTATCTTAAAAGGCCGCCTCGGATACGGTTGACCTCAAAGCCAGCGATATGATTCCCGTCATAAACTTACTCGCTGCGATTGTAATATCGTTTTCCTTCAAGCAGGATCTCGAAAACCCTTAAACTCAAAGCGCCCAGGGCGAAACAGGATACCTGCAAACATAAACGCCCACATACCGGAAAGATAGAGATATTTTTATAAGTTCCCTTACTCTTCCCCTGAAGGACGGGTGGCCCAGTCAGCTTGTTTGTCTGGGCCACCCGTCGTTGGACACGATAAAACCCATATGAAATTGAAAATTAGTCAGGTCCAATGTAAAAAATCAGGCCATAATTTGTCAATCAATCATTTTCATTGCTCTTATTACAAAATGGTACATAAAAGATTAAAAATATTTCTAGACGTAATAAAACGAGACTTCTGCAAAACCAGTAATTTTGTTGAAATCGCGGAAGGCGAAAATTTAACCCGCAGGAATATTATTAATATTTCGAGGACTTAAATTTGAGACTGACATATGCCGCTGCAGCGTCAGCGAAGCGGGGCTCATGAGTTCGGCTAAAGGACGAAGTTTTGCAGAGGTCTCAAAACGTAATTAACGCTTTTACCTCAGCGCCGTCCGCGTTTAAAAACGATATCACCTTCATTCACCCCCAGCTCGCGGGCTACGGCTTCACACTTGGCCTTCAGGAGGAAATAGATATTTTCCTTCCTGGCGGAACATGTTTCAAAATTGCCCTGCCCCTTGCTGATAATAACATCAGCTGACTCAAAAGCCTGGAGGAACTCCTTCGACGTTCTGTCCCAATTCACGCCGATATCGTCACTGCCGGTTTCTATGACTTTGACCACTGAAGTCATGCCTGAAAACTCGGCGTCCTCCATGGTAGCGTCATTGATAATCGGACCTGACTTTACGCTGAAAGTAATGTCCACGCCTGTTTTTTTAAGCAACTCGATAAACAGACGATCAAGCACGATTTCCCCGGCGTTGTCTCCCAGGTATAGAAGTTTCACCCCCGGCTTCAGCTCATTTTTAAAATCATCAAAGGCGTTTATGACGAAACCCTGCCTCAGGATAGCCTCGATGTCCGGCATGAGGTCATATTGGTGGCCGATACCAAAGTCAATGAGGTTGCCGGCGGCGGCCAGATGAAGCCCTGCTTCGATAGGATCGGCGGATTGATCTATTATTTCCTGAAGCCTTGGCACGAGGCTCAGAACTTCCTCGTTAGTAGCCGCCTTGGCCTGCTTGTAGGGGTCACGGACCCCGGTGATTTCGGTAACGGCGTCATAGGCCGGTCTTGACAGGATGGCCGGACTCGTTTCAAGAGACATTCCGGCTACGGCTTCAGCCACTTTAAACAGGACTTTTCGCTGGACCTCGGGATCGTCGGTCACAAAACGCGCGGTATTTAGTGCCTGTTTGAACATGCAGGCGATACAATCTGGTTTGGATTTCATCTTTAGTTCCCTTTGTTAAGTAATTTTGCGTTCTTTATCTTGCCCCAAAACAAGAGTCTATGTTTCCGAGTTGAACATTTTCACTTTCACCCCTATACTATATTTTGAGTTTTGGGCAAATTGTAATGTGCGTGCCGCCGTTTTATTCCGAGTTTCGACGGGGTTCGCTCCACTTGACTTGGTGTTTACCTTTGGATTAGAAAAAGGTATTTTGTGTGTAAATGAATGCAGGAGAAAGGGAACTTGTAAAAATACAAACATGACGGAAATACGTAACTTCAGCATTATCGCGCATATTGATCATGGAAAATCCACCTTGGCGGATCGCTTCATTCAGCGTACCGGCCTGATAGAAGAACGTGATTTTCGTGACCAGATTTTAGATACCATGGACCTTGAGCGAGAGCGCGGGATAACCATTAAGAGCCAAACGGTCAGCTTGCCTTATATTGCTCAGGACGGAAAAGAATACACACTCAACTTGATTGACACGCCCGGTCATGTGGATTTTTCATATGAGGTCTCTCGGGCGCTGGCGTCATGTGAAGGCGTGCTGATTTTGGTGGACGCCTCCCAGGGAGTGGAAGCTCAAACTCTGGCCAACCTTTACGCCGCCATGGAACACGACCTTACAATTATCCCGGTCATTAACAAGATCGACCTGCCTTCAGCGGACGTTGATCGGGTCAAGGAGCAGATCGAGACGGACCTGGGGCTGGACACAGAAAATATTCTGCTTTGTTCAGCCAAGGAAGGAACCGGGATTGATGAAATTTTGGAAGCCATTGTCCGGGAGATTCCACCACCTTCCACGGACCTGAAAGCACCCCTTAAAGCCCTGATTTTTGACGCCAACTACGACCCGTATCAAGGAGCGCTCATTAGCTGCAGGGTCTTTGACGGAACGGTTCGGCCGGGCGATACCATCCGGCTGATGTCCAACGAAGCTACCTACAAGGTCGAAGAAGTTGGTGTTTTCAAACTTCGCCGGGAGCGTCAAAAAGAGCTTTCAGCCGGATCGGTCGGTTATATTATCTCAGGCATCAAGACCGTAAGCGATACCAGGATAGGCGACACCATTACCCTTGACACCAACCCGGCCCCAGGGCCGCTTCCCGGCTTTAAGGAAGCCAAACCTGTAGTCTTTTCATCCATATACCCCATCTACGCGGACGACTACTTTTCACTGACCGAGGCGCTTGAAAAATATTCCTTGAACGATGCCTCTTTGATTTATCAGAAAGATTCCTCGGCTGCCCTTGGCCACGGATTCCGCTGCGGTTTCCTGGGCCTCCTTCACCTGGAGATTGTGGCCCAGCGTCTGGGAAGAGAGTTCGATCAAACCATCATCATGACCGCGCCCAGCGTCAGGTACCGATTCGCCCTCACGGATGGCAGCATAATTGAGATAGACAATCCGCAATTTTACCCGGACCCGATCACTATAGATCGATCTGAAGAACCCTATATCAAAACGAGCATCCTGATCCCTGAGCGTTACATGGGGGCGGTAATGAAGCTCTGCCTGGAACACCGGGGGATTAATTCCAAATTCTTCTATCCCACTCCGGGCCGGATCGAAATCAACTTCGACATGCCGCTGGCTGAGGTTGTCTACACCTTCTACGATAAACTCAAAACCGTAACTCAAGGATACGGATCTTTTGATTATGAGCTTTTGGATTTTCGTGAAAGCGATCTGGTGAAGCTTGACATTCTTGTCAACGGTGAGACTGTTGACGCCCTGTCACTGATCGTGCATCGTGATCGAGCGAGGACGCGGGCGGTTCAAATCTGCGATAGACTCAAGCAGGAAATCCCCAGGCAGCTTTTTAAAATTGCCATCCAGGGGGCGGTTGAAGGCAAAATAATCGCTCGTTCAACCGTTTCACCTTTTAGAAAGGATGTCACCGCCAAATGCTATGGCGGGGATATCACCAGAAAGCGTAAACTGTTGGAGAAACAGAAAGCCGGGAAAAAGCGGATGAAGGCCATTGGCTCCGTTATGATCCCCCAAGACGCTTTTGTAGCTGTTTTAAAATCTGAAAATGACTGACGAGCGGCTTCCCGGGTTATATGTACACGTCCCCTTCTGCCGGTCAAAGTGCTTTTACTGTGATTTTTACTCGATAACAGCCGCCTCACTTATACCGGCGTGGCTGAGCGCCGTTCTAACGGAAGCCCGTCTCTACAAAGAACGGTTCGGCATCTTCGACTCCCTTTATATAGGGGGAGGCACGCCAACAGTCCTGGACACCGCCCAGCTCGAATTACTAATCAACGGCCTCCTGAGTGAATTTCACTTCCTGCCCGACACGGAAGTCACCATTGAGGCCAACCCTGACTGCATCACCAGGGAAAAATTAGATCTCCTGCGGGAACTGGGCGTAAACAGGATCAGTCTGGGGGTGCAGTCTTTCGATGATGACCACCTCTCATTCCTGGGAAGACAACACACCGCCTCTGAGGCCGAACTTGCCCTTGAAAACATCCGTACAGCAGGCATTACAAACCTGGGGGTGGATCTCATCTACGGTTCTAAGGACCTCTCTGAAGAGAAATGGGTCAAAACCCTGGAAAAAGCCTTGACCTTCAAACCGGAGCATCTTTCCTGTTATCAGCTGACCCTGGAAAAGGGCGCCAGATTCGGGAAAATGAAAGATGAAGGGCTGATCAAGCCGATAAGTGAGGAAGACGCCAGGAGGTTTTTCATCGTCACCTCCCTTTTCCTCCGGGAAAACGGATATGTTCACTACGAAATTTCCAACTTCGCGCTCAACGAGAGTTATTATTCCCGCCATAACCAAAAATACTGGCGTCACGTTCCGTATCTCGGGCTGGGGCCTTCGGCCCATTCATTCAAAGCCGGGGTGCGGTGGTGGAATGATCGGTCCGTTAAGAGCTACTGTACGCGGCTCGATAGGGGAGAGCTTCCGATAGAGGGTGAGGAGCGCCTGTCTGAGGAACAACTCAGTCTGGAGGCGGTATATCTGGGTCTAAGGACAAAGGAAGGCCTGGATATAGCGGACATTGACGATCATCCTCGCCTGGGACCGATCATCAATCAATTACTGGGAACCGGCTTGATAGAAATGGTTGACGGCAGAATAACACCTACGGCAGAATAACACCTACTGTGGAAGGATTCCTGGTGGCGGACCACCTGCCTTTATTGTTTGCGGATTAGAGCGTATGTCATAGAGACCTCTGCAAAACATCGTCCTTTAGCCTAACTCATGAGCCCCGCTTCGCTGACGCTGCAGCGGTATATGTCGTACGAAAATTTAAGTCCTCGAAATATTAGAAGCCATCTTAAAAAAGTTTTTTGCCCTAACTCATGAGCCCCGCTTCGCTGACGCTGCAGCGGTATATGTCGTACGAAAATTAATTAAGTCCTCGAAATATTTAACATATTCCTGCGGGTTAAATTTTCGCCTTCCGCGATTTCAACAAAATTACTGGTTTTGCAGAGGTCTCCAAAATAAGTTCCGTTTGGCTTTGGGGCAGGAGGAGATATAGTTTTGGCCATTCTCCTAAGCCGCCTTACGGCAAACGCCAAAACATCATGTAATTGCCGCCTGTTACATCATGTCAGCCGCTGTTAAAGGCTTGATTTAGCTTAGTAACCAAACGGAAAATAATTTTGGCAATTACTATAAACAATGATTCGCCAAACTGTATAAAATAAGGAAAGAATCATGTTGGTATCTTTTTGGGAACGCCTCGAGGCGCTGGCCAGGTCATCGGAAGTGGTGATTGATCGTCCCAAGGGTTCTGCCCATCCGCGGTTTCCGGCGATCATTTACCCGTTGGACTACGGATATCTCAAGGGAACAACCGGCGGGGATGGTAATGAGATAGACGTATGGCGTGGTTCAATGCCTGAGGAAATTTTTAACGCAATCGTCTGCACGGCGGATTTAATAAAAAAGACGCTGAAATCAAAGTTTTAATCGGATGTTCCGCCGCCGATAAAAAAGCCGTGTGCGCCTTCCATAATGGAGAGTATACGTCCACCATCCTGGTTGAAAAAGAAACTGCCTGAAC
>JAFDLS010000200.1 GCA_019306365.1 Deltaproteobacteria bacterium | reverse complement strand
GATGAATTTGCCGCGATGGCTAAGAACCTGCCCTAGCTTCAATGGGTGGGTATAACGGGACAAAGGCTTGAAGCGTCAGGACTCAAATGCCAGCGCGCCACCCTGGGATTTGTAATCCGCCTCGCTGCCCCCAATTTATCGAACTATGAACCAGATTATTACACATCGGGCCGATTCGACCTAATACCATATGTTTTCTTAAAATAGTATTCGCGTGATTTATTAAAACCTTCTTTTTTTTCTTATCTTACCTGCCGACCTGCGATCATTTTCATAAACTGCCATATAAAAAATACCCTTATTATATTAATATTCTTAGAAGATACCGGCTTTTTAAAACGACAAGAAAAAGATGGAACATTTTTACCTTGACTGAATAAAACCGAATAGATTATACCTTTGCACGTGATGTTGCGGAAGTACAATCCTCGGTTAGAGGCTTGTTAGAGATTCAATCAATGAAGGCTTGCAAAATGCAACAAACTTTTGCAAGCCTTTTTTATGGATTAAAAAGGAGTGCTTATGGATAAAGTTATTCCGAAGCTTGAAGAGGCTATCCACGATATTGAAGATGGAGCGCTGATTGCCATTGGCGGTTTTTTCACCTGCGGTGTTCCCCGGGATTTATTGAAGGCCATAATATCAAAAGGGATAAAGGACCTGACCTTTGCTTGCGGGTCCGGACCTTTATTGGGCGCGAAGGAGGAGATGAGCGAACTGGTGGCAAACAACCAGATAAAGAAGGTTATTGACTCGTACGGTCTCGCTCGATCAACCAGTAAAGGGCTGGATGATCCCTTTGAAGCGCAAGTGAGGGCTAATAAGATAGAGTTGGAAGTCGTTCCCATGGGAACTTTGGCTGAAAAATACAGGGCGGCAGGAGCCGGTATTCCTGCTTTTTACGTAAAAACCGGAGCTGGCACGTTCGTAGAGGATGGTTTGGTGACCAATTTTTCTGAAAACACCAACGGAAAAGAGACAAAAATCATCGACGGCGAAAAGTACGTTTTAGAATATTCTATTAAACCTGATTTTGCCCTGGTCCACGCCTATATGGGTGACAAAGAGGGCAACCTATATTACAGGAAAACAGCGAGGAATTTTAATCATGTTATGGCCACAGCGGGGAAAGTGACGATCGCTGAAGTTGAAAAAATCGTTGAACCTGGGGAAATTGACTCGCATTGCATTCACACGCCAGGGATCTATGTCCAGCGAGTAGTGCAGGTATCGCGACGCGAGTTTGAAATTACGATTGATTAGGTCTGAATCGCTTGAAAGGAGAACTGAATGAAGAAGTTTGAGGGACTTCCTCAAGAAATAATAGCCCTCAGGGCAAGTCAAGAACTCAAAGATGGGGATTACGTCAACCTGGGTATCGGCATCCCAACTATGATCAGCAACTGGATCGAAGGAAGAGATATTTTTCTTCACTCAGAAATAGGAATGATAAAAACAGGGCCTCTCGCTTATGATGAGGATATCGACCAGGATCTTATCAACGCCAGCTGCCAGCCCGTGACTGAGGTGGCGGGCTCGATCTATTTTGATATCAGTGAATCTTTCGCCATGATCAGAGGCGGTCACGTCGATGTCACGGTCATGGGGGCTTTTCAAGTCAGTGAAAAAGGAGACTTTGCCGGCTGGAACAACCCGTCCAGAGGTTTGGGGAACGTAGGGAATATAGGTGGATCCATGGATCTTTCGGCTGGATCCAGAAGACTTATTATCACCATGGAACACACAACCAAAAACGGAGACCCAAAGCTTCTCAAAGAATTAACTTACCCCGCTACTGGCAGGGGAAATGTCAACCTGATCTTCACGGACCTGGCGGTCATTGAAGTCGCCCCTGAAGGCTTGATTCTCAAGGAAATTTATCCGGGCCTGACCACGGAGGACATTCAATCCGTTACAGAACCAAAACTTATTATTTCGCCTGACCTGAAGGAGATAGAGCTCTAGAGACGGCGATTCTTTTACCGGGAATCTGAGATAAACAATTTCGGCTGGAGACGATGCAGGCCTAGAAAAAGCGCCTCATCGTCTCTTTTTTCATCTATTAAAACCCCTGGGTACTAGCGGAATTTAAAGATGAGACCTCACTTTTAGTAATGGAGTGATGTCAACTTGACTTAAGAAATGAAAAAGTGGATTATATGCTATCTAAAGCAGCCCTGTATTATAGGTTTCATCTCCATATTAGAATTTTTGAGTAAAAAAAAAGACAATATGCAAAGGAGATCTAATAAACATGCGAAAGGTTCAAATCATAGGCGCGGGGATGACAAAATTTGGAAAGCATCTTGACCGCAACCTGAAGTCACTCGTGGGTGAAGCGGTAGAAATAGCGCTTCAGGATTCGGGTGTTGACAAAAAAATACTCGAAGGCGCCTGGGTTGGCAACGCCTCGCAGGGGGTACTGCAAGGCCAGGAAAGCGTTCGAGGCCAGATTGTGCTCAGGGAGTTAGGGATAGGCGGTATTCCAGTCGTCAATGTTGAAAACGCATGCGCTTCCTCGGCCACCGCTTTAAATGGAGCCTGGGCCATGGTGGCTCTTGGGGAGATGGAAGTCGCCTTGGTGATTGGCATGGAGAAGATGTATTTTGAAGACCGCAGCCGCGTTTTTCCGGCCTTTACCGGTTGTATGGATGTCGAACTTCTAGCCAATACCATGGCCGCGTTTAAAAAAGCTGAGGAGCAGATCGAGCAGGCCAGGAAGGAAAAAGGCGAGGCCGAAAAAGAAAAATCCGGGAAGCGCACTGTCTTTATGGATGTATACGCCATGGCAGCCCGTTATCATATGGAAAAGTATGGCTCCACGCAAAGACAGCTGGCCGTCATATCTTCCAAAAACCACTTCCATTCCTCCATGAACCCCTTGGCTCAATACCAGGCCAAATTCACGGTGGATGAGGTTCTGGCCGCTCCTGAAGTGGCCTGGCCCTTGACAAGGCCGATGTGTTCTCCCATCGGTGACGGAGCGGCCGCTACAATCATCTGCTCTGAGGATTTCGCCAAAAAAATCGGGGCTAAAAATACGGCCGACATCGCCGCTTGTGTTTTGGCCTCCGGTGAAGATCCTCAAAAAGGCGAAGATAAAGGCTTAAGCAAGTTGGCTAAAAAAGCGTATGAAAAAGCCGGTATAGGGCCGGAAGATATTAGCCTGGCGGAAGTACACGACGCCACGGCCATTGGTGAACTTACAGCCACCGAAGCCTTGTTGCTCTGTCCTGAAGGTGAGGGCGGGGCCTTTGCCGAAGCGGGACATACCACCCTGGGCGGGAAACTGCCAGTCAATGTTTCAGGCGGTCTGGAATCGCAGGGACACCCAATCGGCGCTACCGGAATTCGTCAGGTGGTCGAACTCTACTGGCACCTGACCAACCGCGCCGGGAAAAGGCAGGTTGAGGGAGCTAAAGTGGGGCTGGCCCAAAACAACGGCGGTACCGTTCGAGGCGCTGAAGGCGCCATGTCCGTGACCATATTGAAAAAGTAAACAAATCGCGATTATTTTCAGTTGGGCCGTCCTTTTCCCTGAGATCAAGCTAAAGAACTTCGTTCATGGGAAAGGCGGCCTTTTGGGGTTCGGATCATGATTTAAAGGACGATAGAGATGCTGCAAGCCTTATTTTTAGCTCTAGCGATTATCACCGTACTAATAATGGGAGGCTTTTTCTTATCAACGCTTTTTTCCTATCCGTTGATTGCCATTTTATTTGTTCTGTGCGCGTCGGGGATTATCTTCACGGCTTATGCCCTCTCAGGCAAACTGGGAGGATCCATAATAGACTGGATGCTGGGTTCAGGCCGCAGAAAAAGAAACCTCCGCGAACAGCTTTCCGCTGACCTGGAAAGAACCAGGGAGAGCAAAAGGCAGGGCGATTATGATCAGGCCCTTCGCCTAATAAATGAATACCTTCAAAAAGATGCGGATTATTCCCAGGCCCTGTTTCTGAAAGCGCAGATCTTAGCTGAGGGATTCGGGAGAAAGGCGGAAGCGAAAAGGCATCTCCAAAAGATAATACAAATGGTCCCAAACGATGACCCCCTTCATCGCTGGTCTTTGAGCTATTATGACGAATTGAACGAAATAGAGGGAGAAAAGCTATAGTAATTGCCAGAATTATTTTCCGTTTGATTACTAAGCTAAATCAAGCCTCTAACAGCGGCTGACATGATGTAACAGGCGGCAATTACATGATGTTTTGACTTTTGTCGTAAGGTGGCTTAGAAAAATGGCCAAAACTATATCTCCTCCTGCCCCAAAGCCAAACGGAACCCATTTATGACAAACGCTCTTAACTCCCAAAAATAAAGAGACAGTCAAACCTTTTTCTTCTTAGTCTGACTGTCCTTAATCTTCAGGCATACAGCGTCGGGTTATAATCACTCATCTAACGGCATTACCCATATAATATTATTTTTATTTAAAATGACAACCTTGTCCATCTCTCCCTCCAAAGCCGCGTCAAACACCGTGATAAACTGATCTTTATTGAGATAAAACCAGTCTGAAAGGCGGCTTGATTTCGGGCCGATATTAATCTTACCCCTCATAGTAGAGCCGTCCGTGCATCTGATTGCTACCTCCCTGGCATTCATATTGAATCTCCTCCTTGATCCTTTTCATTCGAATTAAAGGCGGGGTTATAGTGCCCTTCTCTAATTTGCGATCTTTTCCTTGAGTAACTCAATAGCCCTGGGGAGGACTTCACTAATGTTCTCATCAAACCGAAGATCGGCTGCGCGGTCGTAAGGTGTTTCCCCCTGGTTGATAATTACCAGCTTCGCGCCAGC
>JAFDLS010000199.1 GCA_019306365.1 Deltaproteobacteria bacterium | reverse complement strand
CCTGACTTAAATTAAGCGCATAACCGTATCGGGTAAATTGAAAGGAGATGGCTATGAAAATTCTGCGGGTCAACATGACTAACCTCGAGACTACCTTTGAGGACCTTCCAGATGAGTGGTTGATTCTGGGCGGCAGGGGCTTATCGGCCAAGATTTTAGGTAATGAAGTGCCTCCGGATGTGGATCCTCTTGGATCTGACGCAAAACTGGTTATCGCTGGCGGACCTATCGCTGGGACCCTGGCTCCGTCTTGTGGTCGGATTTCCGTGGGGGCCAAGAGCCCTCTGACTTTAGGGATCAAAGAGGCTAACGCTGGCGGACCGGTGGCGCAGAAGTTGGATAAAGTTGGGGTCCGCGCCATAATTGTAGAAGGTGAAGCCGAAAGGGGTAAACTATACCTTTTAAAGGTTTCCAAGGATGGGGCTTCTCTTGAGAGTGCGGACGAGTATAAGGGAATGAAGACGTATGATCTGGTGGAGGATCTTCATAAGAAATATGACGACAAATCCGCTGTGATCTCGATAGGGGTTATCGGTGAGAGAAAATTAAAAGCGGCCGCTGTTACCTTCACCGACAAGGACGGTCATTGCTCCAGACATGCCGCTCGCGGTGGTCTTGGCGCTGTTATGGGTTCCAAGGGGCTCAAGGCGATTGTCATTGACGACAGTGGAACTCCTGCTATAGACCTTGCCGATAAAGGCGCGTTCAGAGAGGCTTTGAAGAATTGGGGTGATGTGATCAAAGCAGATCGAAATCTTCAGGGAATGAGCAAATACGGTACTCCTGGAGTGATTGTCGCCCTGAGATCCATGGGAAGTATGCCTTCAAAGAATTACTCGAGCGATCAGACCGAAGGGTTTGAGAAGCTCAGTGGAAAGGCTATCGAAGAGATAAATAATGAGAGGGGCGGCTCCATGGACGGCTGTATGCCTGGCTGTATTGTGAGGTGCTCCGTTGTATACAATGATGCCGATGGAAAACATCTGACTTCGAGCTTCGAATATGAGACCCTCGCTCTCATGGGAACTAACCTCGGTATTAATGATCCTGATGCAGTGGCTAAATTTGACCGTATTTGTGACGACCTGGGTGTTGATACAATTGAACTTGGCAGTGCCATGGGTGTGGCGGCCAGCGCCGGTAAGATGGAAATGGGTAATGTTGATTCCGCCATGGCCCTGCTCGATGAGGTTGAACAGGGTACGGAATTTGGCATGACCCTGGCCAACGGTGTTGTTGCCACAAGTCAGGCCCTCGGGGTAACCCGTATTCCGGCTTTCAAAGGACAAGCCATTCCAGCGCATGATCCCCGGGTTACCAAGCCCACAGGTGTTACCTACCACACCAGCCCCATGGGCGCGGATCACACTGCAGGAATCTCCTATGACGATCCAATGAATAAGGAAGGTCAGGTAGAAAAATCGCTCATTTCCCAGATATTCAATGCCTCAATTGACTCTCTGGGTTATTGTAACCTCGCGGCGCCCGCTGACAAAAAGACTTTGTTTGAGTTCCTTAAAAATCTGATTAACGCCCGTTATGGCCTGAATGTTGACGTTGAAGACCTGGTCAAAATTGGCCGTGAGGCTTTAAGGACGGAACTTAAGTTTAACGAAGGGGCTGAGGTCAACAGCGCTCATTCGGTTCCTGAATTTATCAGAAATGAATCATTGGCGCCCACCGGGTCTGTCTTTGATGTAGATTCTGATGAAATCGCGAAAATTTGGGATAACCTGGATACTATCGCTGTCGTTTAGGATTTAAAAGAGAACATAAACAGGATATGAATCGGATGGATGCTGGATTAACGCATCCTTCGATTTCATATCTAAAGCCTCTTTAAATCTGGAAAGAAGTCCCTGGGAAAATAGTAAAACCCAGCATCAGGTCTGAATTCTTACTATAAAGCGAACATATCCACCCATAAAAAATCCTTAAAAAATCAAGACAAAGAACATATTTCTGGCAATAGATTTAGAGTTCAGGTTGATCGTATCGGCCTGCCGGGGGGGTAAATGGCTGAAAAAAAGTATTCTCTGAAAAAACTTTTCAGGCGTTTTATCGTAGGGATCAGCCTGGCTCTTTTGGGATCCTGGCTGCTGTCAGCCTTCTTTTGCTTTTATTGGATTATATTTTCCTAATTATAGCTCTTTTGGGCCTTTTCATATCTCTGGCCGTGCTGCCCGAACTTATGGCTCGCATAAACAGGGTCGATATTTTGGGTGAAAAACGATGGTGATACGGCCAGGGTGATTATTTTTCACGCCCTTTGAAAAGAGGCATTGGCAGGTTTTATTACTATCTTACTTCGAACTGAGATTCATATCTATGGATTTTAAAAGGTCGTGTGCTTCCTTAAAGTCAGGGTTGATTTCCGTTGCTTTCGTCACAGCTTCCTTGGCTCTCTCTGGATCATCCAGCATTAGATAAACCCGGCTCAAGTTGTAGAAAATATTTTCGTCCTCAGGATTGACCCTTAAAGCCTTTTTGTACTGTTGGATAGCTTCCTCAAACTTGCCCTGTCGCCGATAAACAATACCCAGTGAATTGTAAACATTAACGGTATTCGGGTTGATCTTGATCACTTCAATGAGAACCTGTTCGGCGTTATCGTTCATTTCTTTTTCCAAATAGATGTCCGCCGCCATTTGCAGAGCTTTTTCCGCTTCACCTTTTTGGCCTACTTCATTATAAGCTTCACCCATCTTTTGGTAAGCACGGGCATGGTGATTATTAATTAGGGTGGCTTTTCGGAAACAGAGAATGGCTTCATCGTAATTTCCCTGAGCGGTCTGGATATAACCCATATTGTAATAAACCTCAGCGCTTTCGTTTTCTATGGATAGGATCCGCTTAAACGCGGTCAGGGCTTCTTCCCAGCGGCCTTCGTTCATCAGCTTCATCCCCTGGGCATAATTCATTTCAGCTTCAATGTTCTTGGGGTCCAGATCGATCTGGATAATGCTCTGGATTTTTTGTTTGAACGTTTCTGAAGAAAAAGGGTATAGGAGCAGGTCGCTCACACCCGACTCCCCCGCTTCGATAACCTGTCCCTTGGTAATGTTCTTAACAACCAGCAGGACTGGTAAAGAGCTGTATTTTATATCTGATCTAATTATTTTGAGGAGAATGATGCCATTCAAACCAGCGAGGTCCCAGGCGGAAACGATGAAGTCAATATCGTTGTTTTTTATCATGGACCAGGCTTCAGTACCGTTTTCCGCCTGCAGAATATTATTATAATTCATTTCCTGCAGTGTGCGAGTTTCAGTTCTGAGCAAAGCTGAATCGCTTTCCGCCACTAAGAAGGTTAAATCACGCACAGAAGTCAAAGGTTAATCCTTAAGGAATTAATAAATTACTTAATTCTACCGAAATTTTCAGTCGATGTCCAATTTTAATTTTGACAGCCGTTTTTCAGGGGTGGTTAAACTTGCCTGACGTTCCAGAAGATTAAGGGAGAATGCGGTCTTGAAAGTTTCGAGGATCTCCTCGCCGGCAATCGTGGGATGAACAAAGAATTTTATATTGTTCAGTGTGACATCTTCAGAGCCCACAACCTGTTCGGCAAGGTCGCGGTACTGCGTAACTTTGTCGGTTTCAGACTTGATTGTAAGATTTTCATGACACATCTCACCCCAGGTAGTGCGATAAACCAATTCCGCGGTTACGATGTGTGTGAGATAAGCTGATTCTTCAAAATTAATTATCAAAATTTGGGGGCCTGTTTTACGGGGAACCGGGGTTTTTTCAAGGCTTAAATTGTTAAAATTCACGGTGGTGAAGTTTTTACTCAAAAACTCCATGAGGCTGAAAAATATATCCCGGTTGAGAGATTTAGAGCCTGAATTTGCTAGCAAATTTAACTTTGATGTAAAGAGATGATTATTGACCAGCCAGGCGGCGACCCGGGCAGCTTGTTGACTGGTGTAAATTAATCTTTCGCTGCGGGTTGTTATCGCCAGTTCTGAGAATCCGGCGTAAAGGTTCCAGCGGTCTTTTTCAAATACCAAAGTCATCTCTTCGGGCAAGCTCTTTTTATACTGAATCGAAGGTAAAGTCTCAATCTTCCCATCATGATTGGAATAACGAGCCAGCATCTGAAGGTGCAGCGTGGCCAGATCCTGGTTGAGTTTAACCTGATCCGGAAAATCGTTCCTTAGCCGGTTGCTTATTTTTGTGTACAAATCATGAAGGAAAGAATTGATTTCTTCTCCAAGGGCTAACTTTCTGGACTCCGGCCATTCGGAATAGCCTTCCATTTGTTTAACCTTGGTCTGACTCCAACCCCATTCTTTAATAAGGTCCCTGAGAAAACGAGCCTTAAGACTTTTTTTATCTATAACCATAGAACTGAGCGGAGAATATAACTTGAAAAAAATTGATGTTCTGATCAAATCCTGGTTCTCGGCAGAAAGGTTATTTTGACAGTATTTAAGAACCCGGCGAATAGTCAGTATATAAGGATCTATTGGCAGCCGGTCTCTTGAGCTGGTAAGTACTTTTTCCTTGAGTTGATCGCATAACAGGGGGGCCCTGAGTCCGGATTCTGTTTGTTCGAGAATAAGCATTGTTTTCATGGCTGCCTTGAAAGGATCCTGGCTGGCCTTATGGATCTGCCACAAAGCAGCTGCGATATACTCTCTTGGCGGGGGTTTTTGCGGAAAGCCCAGGTCAATAAAATCTTGAGGGTAAAAATTCGGGTTGGGGATTAGATCAAGATGTTTGGCCATCTGTTTGTAATCATCCAGATAAGTTCCTGATGGAACTGCCCACCATAGAGGTATGCGGCCCACCACATGGAGTAAAGTTCGGTAGACCTCCTCCTTTAGCAAAAGCGGAAAGACGTCCCCTGGTTCTTCATCGGTGAGGTGAGTAAGGCGATTAGCCTCCAAGTCAGCCAAGTCAATTGGGAAAAAGGTAACCTCGATACCCTGTTCCTGTTCGGCCCAGTCGGTAATAAGTTTAAGCTTTTCCTTGAATAATGAGAGTTCCTGATGGGACAGCTTTTTTTGATCAATACAGACCCAGTAGTCGAGGTCTGAGGCGGCTGTGTAGCCTATGGTGCCTGAACTGCCCATCAAGAACAGGGACTCAACTACCGGTTGAGAGGTATGAAACTGGCGCCGGTTTATTTTAATGTTTTTTGCAAATTCCAGCTGAACCTTGGAAAAATCGGAACGATCAAAACCATGAATCCCACGCGGCGTACTCGCGGCGTCAACGTATCCTGGCACCTTCGGTAAATTGATTTGGAGCAAAGAAGGCACTGACTGAAATACCGTCCGAAACCTGGGAATGCTGTGCCGCAGAAGCTCTCTATGCTTCATGACGTTGTTCATAACAAACGCCGCCTGGTTATGGACCAAGCGTCTTCCAAGATGGGCTAAGGCACGTTTGTTATATGTGGTCATTTTGAAATCCTAACCTTTATTAAATAAAAAATTCGGTACACAGGTTAATCATAAATTACCTGTTCACGGGGCTAGACTCAAGATTTTTTTTCAACCATCGCCACTATATGCATAATAAAATTTCTCCCTTGCGTGATTTGACAGTTCCTCATGAAGCCCATCCTGTAACTTTTTAATTACATTATCATTTTTTTAAGACGCATTAAAAAGATTAGCTTTCTATATGTAATGACCAGTCGCGCCTCTTCCTTTTTGTTGGCAGTCAATTTTTTATTCTGTGGACAGGCGCCAATTTTATAGGTTAGATATTATTGAAATCTGCGATTGAATTCGCGTGATTATTACCCGTGGGAGCTCGCGTTTTCAAGGTTCTCTCATTTCGATAACACTGCCAGTAAATATAAGGATGCTCCATGATTCAAATTGCTGCTCGAACACGCGGTCTTGAAGCGGCCAAAACAATCTTGAGCCAGCGTTTCAATATCCTCGAGATTACTTTGCCCTGTCCGGGTGGTATTGAAGAGCTTACGGCCTGGGAGGAACTGGCCCAACAGCATGAGCTTATTTTATTGGGTCACGGCCCGGAAGAGGGGAACCCTAAGGATTTGAGCCAGTTGGAAAAAATTTATTTGCCAAAGCTTCGGCAGGCGTTGGAGCAGGCAAATAAACTGGGCGTCAGCTTATTAACTATCCATCTCTGGTTGGATCCTCGCTGGATGAAATCTGAGATTATCAGGGATAAGATAGAACTTTTGGCCCGCGTCGTTGATTGGGGGGAGGAGCTTGGCGTTCAAATCGACCTGGAAAACCTGAGTGAAACCTGGAGCGACCTTGTGCCGCCGCTTAAAAGGTGCGCTGAACTTGGTCTAACCCTGGACCTGGGACATGCCATGCTCATGCGTCCTTCAAATACAGCGCCTGATATAATTCTTAACCTCTATGATCGAATTAAGCATTTACATTTCCATGATAACCATGGGGGAGCAACTCCCCGCGATGACCTGCATCTTTTTCCCGGGCAAGGGAAGGTGCCTTTCTCCAGGATTTTTAAATTGCTAAAAGAACGGCATTACAACCGAACCGCCACTCTCGAACTTGAACCGGCTGAAATGGCTTCAGCCCGTGAATGGGTCTTAAAGCTGTGGCAGGGCTTGTAAATAAACGGCAGTTATACTTGACGTCAGCCTTAGATAGAGGTAAGAAAAATCAGGTATGATTTGTAAAATGATATCCAAATGATGTTTTATCGCATGACATGAAAGGAGAATATAATTCATGGGATTGTTAGACGGAAAAGTCGCTGAAGTTGTTCAGGAAATCAAAGACGCTGGCGGAAACGCCGCCGCTGATTACTCTGATATAAGTACGCTGGACGGCGCTGATACCATGATCTGGACAGCCCTTTCCAAGTTCGGGAAACTGGACATTCTGGTTAATAACGCCGGTATTATCAGGGATAGAACACTCCTGAATATGAGCGAAATGGATTGGGATTTGGTGCAGAAAGTTCACGCCAAGGGAACATTCCTCTGTGCGAGAGCGGCCGCTCGAACGATGAGAGCTCAAGGTGAAGGAGGGGTCATTATCAACACAACTTCCATGTCCGGCTTAATCGGCAATTTTGGTCAAATCAATTATGGATTGGCCAAGGCCGGTGTCTATGCCTTTACCAAGATCGCGGCCATG
>JAFDLS010000198.1 GCA_019306365.1 Deltaproteobacteria bacterium | reverse complement strand
CATGAAATGCTCGACCGTCTTTACGAGGAATCCGAACTTACACGGCCTGAAATTCTGCGTGTAGACGGCGGGGCGGCGGGAAATGACGTTCTTATGCAGATTCAGGCCAACGCGCTTGGCACCCCGGTTGAACGCATGAACCCGTTAGAGGCCACGGCTTTTGGCGCGGCGCTCCTGGCTGGCGAAGCATGCGGAGTATGGGAGCCATGGGAAACTTCAGGTCTGCGGCAGGCTGATCGAGTGTTTGAACCTCAGTGGAGCGAGGACGAACGCGAAGAGCGCTTTAACAAATGGCACCAGGCCTGGCACCTTGATGCGACCTGACTTTATTACTACACCTGTTTATTTATAGAGTGGTGTTAATCAAAAAAGCTCACCCTCGAATTCCTCAGAAACTTTTCCCGTATTTAGGGCGTTTGTCATAAATAAGTTCCGTTTGGCCTTGGGGCAGGAGGAGGTATAGTTTTGGCCTGACCTCTTTGTCAGGCTCAAATTTAAGTCCTCGAAATATTTAACATATTCCTGCGGGTTAAATTTTCACCTTCCGCGATTTCAACAAAATTACTTGTTTTGCAGAGGTCTCAAGCCACCTTAAGACAAACGCCAAAACATCATGTAATTGCCGCCTGGTACATCATGTCAGCCGCTGTTAGAGGCTTGATTTAGCTTAGTAATCAAACGGAAAATAATTCTGGTACTATACACGGCAGGATCACGGGTTTAACAACTAGTTAAATTGTTATCAAATGAAAAATCGGCGGGAATCAGTTTAAGACAAAATTCTCCTCAAAAAAAATTTCTTTTGGTGCCATTTCAAAACCTCGCGGGTTAAATCTTCAATCCCGATTCAAAAATTCATCCAAAATTTCCTGATCTTCGGGACTGATCTCGATAATAACCACGCCCATGCCAGAGCTGCCGTGACTGTTATCAGCGGATTTACGCCACACTACCCTGCCCTGGACATTGATTTTGTTCTTTCCCAGGGCGATAGTCAGATCCAGGGTCGTGCCTTCTGGATAAGGCGCATCAGTAGTGATGAACATGCCCTGCCGGCTCAAATTTTCCGTTGTGTGCGTGAGGATACCAAATTCGGTTCGATCATCTATCCGAACCACAACCACTTTTCGAGGGTACGCTCGTTTGTCATTCATTACCGCTGACTCTCCTGTTGTCCTGAATCATTTAGTGCGCTGGTTAAAAAAGGTCATCAGCCGGCTCGCAGTCTATCAATATAAGCGAATTCATTAGCTTATTGCCAGCCTTCAGATTCAACCCAGTTTAATTAAGCTTAGATTACCAAAAATATAGAAAAAACACAATATTCTCAGCCCCTAATTGAAAATTAATTATTATACGGTTTTTTTATTTTATGAAAAAGTTACGGCACGTGTCAGCACTCATTGGAGCAGAACGCTTTTGAAGCTAATTTAAATACCTTTGACTGTCAGTGAAACCAGTATACGTTGGCTAACATGGCCAACGAAATCGATGCGGCTGAGCTTCTCGCTCTTCAATCTGCCGGTCGCCCGACGCATTTGAAAAATACAGGCATGGCCAAAGAACTCTCAAACGAGATGAGCATGAGAATTACCATGAACACGATTCATTTCCTTTAACGTTCCCGGAGATACCAAGGAATTTCTCTTGTAATGATATGGGACCTCTGCAAAACTTCGTCCTTTAGCCGAACTCATGAACACCGTTTCGCTCATGCTGTAACGGTTTTGAGCGCCGCTTGGCTAACGCTGCAGCGGCATATTTCAGGCTCAAGATTAAATCCTCGAAATACTTGGTAATATTCCTGCGGGTTAAATTTTCGCCTTCCGCGATTTCAACAAAATTACTGGTTTTGCAAAGGTCTCTATATGCGAGAAGCGAAGATACTCACCATCGGTGGTGGCGTGGTTTCAATTCAGCAAGACATAATAGCCCGTAATTCGCTGAAGGAAATAAATTGACAGGATATTGTTTTCAGGGTAAGAAAACATTTATCTAAAATAAATAAATAAGCAAACATGAGGAGGTGGAACATGTCGAAGAACGCTTCCGATTTAGAGCTAATCACAAAAACCATCCAGCTATATTTTGATGGGATGTACCACTCAGACGTTGAGAAGCTCAGAAAAGCATTTCATCCAAACGCTAACCTCTATGGATACCTGGAAGGAGAACTCGCCCTCATACCCCTCGATAACTGGCTGGCTCATGTCAGAGGTGTGCCCGCGCCATTTGAAAACGGTGAGGAATATGACATGAGGATCGTCTCAACAGATGTAACCGGCGCGGTAGCTACGGTAAAGGTCGCGGATCTATATATAGGAAGGCGATTTACTGATTATCTGTCTATGGTGAAAATCGACGATGGTTGGGTAATTGTAAACAAGACATTTCATTACGATCCCGAGCCTTGAGATTCTTAATCGCCAATTACTAAACAGCTCGAGTTGGAACACGCTTGTCATCAATGTGCCTTACCTCGCCCTTACCGTTATTAACAAGGTAGGGGCTCTTTTATTTGAGTGCCTTTGATACTTTTACCTTTGTATCACGGCAGGTTCTCTCACCGCCAGCCGGAAACCAGATTTTCTATCACAATTTTTCAGTTAACAAGCGCTGACTTAATAATAGAGGCCTCTGCAAAACATCGTCCTTTAGCTGGCCTCTTTGTCAGGCTCAAATTTCAGTCCTCGAAATATTTAACATATTCCTGCGGGTTAAATTTTCGCCTTCCGCGATTTCAACAAAATTACTGGTTTTGCAGAGGTCTCTAATAGGCCTTTAACACATAACCGGCTTATAAAACATCTTCAGGTCAGGACTCCCTCACGCTGAAAAAGATCATCCTTTCAGAGCCTCAAGATTAAGACAAAAAAAGTTAATTATGATATGATCCCCTCATTGAGTCATGTGCAGTATGTGTTTGGCCGTTAGGTGGTTTGAGTTATCAATTCTGATTCAGCCTGGAGAAGATAATGGATTTTGAGATGTCCATGGAACAAGAGATTCTGCAAAGAACGGTGCGTGAATTTGCGGAAAAGGAGATCAGGCCTGTCGCACGGGAACTGGACGAAAAGGAAGAGTTCAGTATAGAAACCTGCCAGGCCATGGGAGATCTGGGTCTTTTCGGTATGTTCGTGGACGAGGCCTATGGCGGACAGGGAATGGATTATATCTCCTACATTATTTCCGTTGAGGAAATCGCTCGCGTGGATGGTTCGCACGCCGCTACGGTCGCCGCGGGTAATTCTCTGGGCATTGGCCCCATTTATTACTACGGCAATGAAGAACAAAAAAAGAGATACCTGCCTGATCTCTGCTCCGGCCGGGCTCTCTGGGGTTTTGGCCTTACAGAGGCAGGCGCGGGTTCTGACGCTGGCAGCCCTAAAACCACCGCGATCCTGGAGGGTGACACCTGGGTGGTTAACGGCTCTAAAATCTTTATCACCAACGCCAGCGCGCCGATTACTAAAGGGGTAACGGTACTGGCCAAAACAGGTACTCGTGAGGATGGGCGAACCGAACTGTCCTGTATTCTTGCTGAGCAGGACACCCCTGGTTTCGAGGCCCGTGAGATGCACGGTAAGATGATGTGGCGGTCATCTAATACTTCAGAGCTTTTTTTCGATGACTGCCGCATACCCAGGGGAAACCTGCTTGGAACACAGGGCCATGGATTTCATCAGATGCTGGAGACCCTTGACGGGGGACGGCTCTCAATCGCGGCCATGGGTGTGGGCGGAGCACAGGGGGCGTTCGATCTGGCCAAACGATACGCCATGGAAAGGGTACAATTCGGCAGGCCCATTGGAAGCTTCCAGGTCAACGCCTTCAAGCTGGCTGACATGGCTCTGGAAATCGAGGCCGCTCGCCTCCTGCTTTATAAAGCCTGCTGGCTGCGTGATAACAACAAATCGTTCAGCAAACTGGCCGCCATGGCCAAACTTTATGCCTCGGAAGTTATGGGCCGTGTGGTGAACGAAGCGGTTCAGCTTCACGGCGGATACGGACTGATGAAGGAATACGAAGTCGAGAGATTCTATCGCGATCAGAAACTTCTCACCATTGGTGAAGGCACCAGTGAGATACAACGGCTGGTTATCGCAAGGCTCATAGGGATTATCTGATCGGCTGGTTCGACATTACTCAAAAAGCGTGTAATAAAAATAAGGCCCCTGTTTCAATGAACCGGGGCCAAACTGTTGCTGGATCGCGGATCCCTGATGATGCTTTTTACTGGCTGTACAATACAGCTACTATGCGAGCAGAATTTCGGCCATAAGAGCGAACCAGGTGGGGCTGGTTGGAATCATAGTAAATGGTGTCACCCGGCTCCAGGATCTCTCGAGCGTCTCCAATGATAACCTCCAGCTTACCCTCCAGCACGAAGATAAATTCTTCCCCGTCGTGGGTGGAGGGAGGCACCTCCTCCTCCACCGGCTCAAGCGTGACCAGGAAAGGTTCCATGGAACGGTCTTTCTTTTGCGGAGCCAGGGCTTGATAGGTGTAGCCGTAGCGTGTGCCTCTCTGAGACGCGAAGCGGCTCATCTTTTGACGTTCACTCACTCTTACCACGGCATAAGGCCGATCCGTACCCGAGGCGATCAGGGTCCCCAATTTCATTTCCAGAGCTTTACCCAATTTGACCAGCACTCCTAAAGGCGGGCTGGCTGACTCCTTTTCAATGTCGGACAATGTCTGCTCATCCATCCCGGTTCGCTGAGCGAGGTCAGTCAGGGAAAGTCCTTTCTGTTCCCTGATTTGCTTTACCCGCCGACCCACCGGAAGATCTTCGTCAGCCGATACAGCCTCAGCCGCCACGGCGGCCACTCCCGCCAGGAAATCAGCTAACGGGCGGGCGGATTTTTTATCTTCATCCGTCTGATTATCGAAGCCTTGATGGTTGTTGTCAGTTTCTCCTGCCATAACCCTCTCCTTGCCTGACTATGAATATCAGGTAACTCCTTTTAAGATCAATAACTCAGAGCCCCGGACCGGAAAAGAACCATAATACAAATCATGAGATCTCTGCAAAACTTCGTCCTTTAGCTGACCTCTTTGTCAGGCTCAAATTTAAGTCCTCGAAATATTAGTAATATTCCTGCGGGTTAAATTTTCACCTTCCGCGATTTCAAAAAAATTACTGGTTTTGCAAAGGTCTCACTATAGCTCAAAATTAAAGAAACACGTAAAACCATTAAAAATTTACAGATAGCTTCAGTTCAATTTACCTGAAGGCGTAAAAGGAGTCAATGATGATGGAAGCCGCCAGGCACAATAGTTCCTAACAACCAAACCTAACGAACAGTCCTTTTGTAAACAAGAACGGAATCAATTGAATAGACGCCAAGGGCCGCCCAAATGAGAAAAAAGGTCCATACTTGAGCCCTTGAAATAGGCTCATGATAGATGAAGACCGCCAGCAGGAAAAAACAGCTAGGAGCGATGTATTGCAAAAAGCCCACGGTGGAAAGGTGCAGCCTTCTGGTGCCCAGAGTAAAAAGCGCAAGGGGAAGAGCCGTAACCAGGGCCGTACCTATCAGGAACATGTCAATTTTTAAACTTATATGAAAAAGTGACCCCATACCCTTGGTTTCCAGATAAAAAAGATAAATCAGGGCTGGGATTGAAGCGAAAAGCATTTCCACGGTAAGTCCACCCACCGCGCTCACCGGCGCCACCTTCCGAATTAAACCATAAAGCCCGAAGGTAAAAGCCAGAGACAGGGCTACCCAGGGGAATTGCCCATATTGAATGGTAAGGTAAACCACACCAAACCCGGCTAAAAAAACAGCCGCGACCTGCAAATTTCGCAGGCGCTCCCTGAGAAAGACTACCCCCAGGAGGACATGGACCAGAGGGGTCATGTAATAACCGAGACTCGCCTGTAAAACGTAATCGTGATTTATAGCCCAGATAAATACGAACCAGTTGACCCCGACAAAAAACGTGGTGGCAATTAAAAGAAACAATAATGACCAGATCACGCGATGCATAAGAGTTTCAAAGGCCGGGACATCCCCCAGAACTTTCCAATAGATAGGACTCAGTCCCCAGATCAGAAATGATGGAATAACGTACGCGACTCCGGCCAGAGATTCCTGGCGCGTATTTAGTGCCTGTTTAGATGTCATAGTTTTCAATTAATATTATCAACAAATTCGTCTGATGTCACGCCGTTCAGACTGAACATTTTCAATCCGAAGAGGGTAAACGTAGTTTATCTGTGACTATATGTCAAAGTTCTGTTCGTCAGGGATAAAATACCTGAGCGGTTGTCATCAACCTTCAGATTTGATGATTTGCAAGTTTCCTCAAACCCGGCTCTTTGATGGACCGATATCAAGTTAAGGTCTCAGATCATAATTTTTTAAGTAAAAGAAAAAATGGCCCTGATTCTTCAGATATGCCCTAAACCATTGTGGTAACAAGATATCCGTCGAAACGAACACGCGAAATACACGATCATCAAAACTAAATTACGACCCGCGTTCTTTTCCTTGACTTGACAGAAAACCCTACTTGGATATTATATGCCTGAAGATAAGGTTGAAAATCATTCACTTCCGACAGGTACAAAAGCGAGACAAAACGTCAAGATCGAAAGCTTTGAAAATATAAATTCCTACTGGCTCAATCGCCAACTCCCCTTGAGATGGGAAAGCGTTTTTAATATCCCACCCTGGTTAGAGGTCTGGTGGTCAGAATTCGGGAACGCATTCAGGCTTCATTTATGCTCTATCAATGAGGGGAACGAGCTGATTGGTATCGCGCCGCTTTTTATGAACGGATCAACCGCTTCTTTTATCGGCAGCGCTGACGTTTGCGATTACCAGGATTTTATAATATCCCCTGGAAAAGAACAGGACTTCTTTAATGCCCTGTTAAATCATCATTTAACTGAACAAGGTGTCTCAACCCTGGATTTAAGGGCTTTACGCCCTGAATCCTCGGCGCTGACTCATCTGGCGGACATAGCTCAAAGCCGGGGGGCTGAGGTATCATGCGAGCCGGACGGCGTTACTTTTGAAATAGATTTACCTTCTACCTGGGAAGATTACTTACAGTTGCTCAAGGGAAAGCAGCGACATGAGGTTAAACGCAAGTTGAGAAGACTTCATGAAGCGGCTGAAATAAATTACCGCGTTGTTGAGGACTTCGAGACAGTCAAAAGCGAAATGGACACCTTTTTAGGTTTATTCAGGGAAAGCCGGAATGATAAAACCATTTTTATGACCGCGCGGATGGAGTCATTCTTTAGATCACTGGTTTTAGCTCTGTCTGAAATCGGGATATTGAAACTCTGCTTTTTGGATTTGGACGGCCAGCCTGCCGCCGCTGTCTTGTGCTTTGAATACAATGACACGCTCTATCTCTATAATAACGGTTATGATCCCAAATACAGATCTTTGAGCGCGGGCGTGCTCTGTAAAGTTTTAAGCATCAAGAACAGCATTGAAAAAGGGATGAAAAAATATGACTTCCTGAAGGGCGCTGAGATTTATAAGCATCGTCTGGGCGGCCGGGAGGTGCATTTATCAAGGTGTCAGATTAAGCTCAAGTGATTGAGATTAAGCTTTTTTTGTTTTAAACTAATTATAGAAAGAGACCTCTAAAAAAACCAGGAATTTTGTTGAAATCGCGGAAGGTGAAAATTTAACCCGCAGGAATATATCTAATATTTCGAGGACTTAAATTTGAGCCTGACAAAGAGGACAGCTAAAGGACGAAGTTTTGCAGAGGTCTCAAAAAAGAGAGAGGTTTAGTGAGCGCAGGACGACTAAAGATAGCCATGCTGAGTGTCCACAGCTGCCCGATTGGCGAGTTGGGGACCAAAGACACTGGCGGCATGAGCGTATATGTTCGGGAACTTGCGCGGGCATTGGGGAAACGGGGACATTTAGTAGACATTTTCACACGTTTCCATGACCCGAATGACAGTCAAATAGTGGAACTTGACGAGAACACCCGATTAATTCATCTCAAGGCCGGTCCTATCGCTGACATTAATAAACTGGCCATCTATCCGCATCTGACCGATTTTGTTTGCGATTTAGAGAGGTTCACTAACCTCGAAAATCGTGAGTACGACCTGGTGCACAGTCATTACTGGTTATCCGGTTGGGTTGGGGAGCAATTACAGAGTCTGTGGGATATTCCTCATCTAGCGATGTTCCACACCCTCGCGGCGGTTAAAAAAGCGATTGGCGTGGGGGAGGAGGAACCGGAGCTTCGATTGTCCACGGAAAAAGAGCTGATTCAAAATTGCAGCCGTATCATCGCCGCGACCAGAAGGGAAAAGGACGAGCTGATACGATATTATGACGCTCCCCCCAATAATATAGGTGTCGTTCCGTGCGGCGTGAACCTGGATTTGTTCAAACCCATGGATAAAATGGATGCCCGAAAACAGTTGGGCCTCAATCATTTAGAAAACATCGCTTTATTTGTCGGACGCATCGACCCTTTAAAAGGGATAGACAGGCTTCTTAAGGCAAATACATATCTGCAAAACAACCAGGGGTTCAAGCTGATAATCATCGGCGGCGACAGCAACCTCAAGCCGGAGTGGCTTAGACTCAAGAAATTATCACATGAACTGGGTGTTCAGGATTCAGTTCTGTTTATCGGAAGAGTGAAGCAGGAGGAACTGTCGCTTTATTACAGCGCCGCGGATGTCTTTGTCGTTTCATCGCATCACGAGAGCTTTGGGCTGGTAGCACTGGAATCCCTGGCTTGCGGTACACCTGTAATAGCGACTAAAGTTGGAGGTATCGAGAGCATCGTTCAAGAGGGGAAAACAGGAAACCTTGTAACTGGCAATATCCCCAGATTGCGGACAAAATAGCCTCAATTCTCTCAAATCAAGACACTGTTATGAAATCGCCCAAATACATCAGGGCCTCTGTCATAGACTACTCCTGGTCAAATATCGCCGAAGCCATTATCGAGCAATACAGAACCACGCTCAAAAATCGAGTCGATCGAGCCGCCTAGCACTTAATTATTTACGTCGAATAAAGATTTTGCGGGGGCTTTCTGATAAAAAGCCCCCGCAAAAAATCACAGGGAAACTGACAAGCCCTTGTCCCGCAGATACTCCTTCACCTGCCTGATGCTAAAAGTTCGATAATGAAAAACAGACGCGGCCAACAGAATCTGCGCCCCGCCTTCAACGGCCGCCTCATAAAAATGCTCAAGCTTCCCTGCCCCGCCCGAGGCAACCACCGGCAGATCCACGGCATCG
>JAFDLS010000197.1 GCA_019306365.1 Deltaproteobacteria bacterium | reverse complement strand
TTTTAAGCAGCGCTATTTCCGCAGTGGAAAAAAGAAACGGGTTTTCATAAGAATGCAACCCGATCTATGGTCAATGTAAGGAGATTATTTAATGGGTAATTCTAAGAACAATTCCGATAAAGATTGGGCGCCTGAGGTTGAGGAACTTCAACTGCGCAAATCACTGGCTTCCCAGATGGGTGAGCCCGAAAGGATCGAACGCCAACACGCTTCAGGGCGTCTGACCGTTCGCGAACGAATCGATAAATTACTGGACAAGGGGACCTTTCATGAGACCGGAGCTATTGTTGGAGCTCCCACGTACGACGGAGACCGGCTGGTCACACTTCGCGCGTCAAATTTCATCATGGGCAGAGGCAGAATCAATAATCGCCAGGTCGTGATCGGAGGCGATGATTTTACCATTCGCGGTGGAGCCGCTGACGCGGCCATCGGACGCAAAGCTCCTTACGCGGAGCAGATGGCCCGTGAGTTTCGGCTGCCCATGGTGCGGCTCATAGAAGGAACCGGCGGGGGAGGAAGCGTCAAAACGCTGGAAACAACAGCCGGGACGTATGTTCCCGCTAACCCGGCCATGGATACCATAGTGGATTTATTGGAAACGGTCCCCGTTGTCAGCGCCGCCCTGGGTCCGGTGGCCGGACTGGGAGCGGCGCGTGTGATCTTTTCGCACTTTTCGGTCATGCCCAAAAAAACAGCACAGCTCTTTGTGGCCGGGCCGCCCGTGGTGGCCCCGGCTATGGGTCAGGAAGTCACCAAAGAAGAACTGGGCGGCTCCCACATTCATACCCGGGGATCAGGGGCGGTAGACAATGAAGTCAATTCCGAGGAGGAGGCTTTTGAGCATATTCGGCGTTTTCTTTCATATATGCCGGATTCGGTTTATGAGGTTCCCCCGGTTATTGAATCATCCGATCCGCCTGACCGCCGGGAAGAGGAGCTTCTTGGCATCATGCCCAAGAATAAGCGTCTTACTTATCCCGTCCGGCGTATCATTGAGCTGGTTTTTGATACTGGCAGCTTTTTCGAAATCGGCGCCAAATACGGACGCTCGGCCGTCACTGGCCTGGGGAGGCTTCTGGGACGGCCGGTCGGTATAATGGCCAACGATCCCAGGTTCTATGCCGGAGCGGTCACGTCCAGTTCAGCGGATAAGATGATCCGCTTTATCGACATGTGTGACACCTTTCACCTGCCGATTGTCTATTTGGTTGATAATCCCGGGTTTTTGGTCGGGGTAGAAGCGGAAAGGCAGGGGACCATCCGCCATGGAGGCCGCTGGATATTTACCGTTTATCAGGCTACGGTTCCATGGTGCTCTATTATTTTAAGAAAGGTTTTTGGCGTGGCCGGCGCCGCTCACGGAAACCACTCTCGTCTTAACCTGCGTTACGCCTGGCCCTCGGGTGAATGGGGTTCCTTACCAATTGAAGGCGGTGTTCAAGCGGCTTACAAGCGGCAGATCGAGGCCGCTGAGGACCCGGACGCGTTTCGCGCTGATCTGGAAAAACGCCTGCAGATGGTAACGTCTCCTTTCCGCACGGCTGAGATATTCGGCATTGAGGAGATCATTGATCCTCGTGAAACCAGGCCGCTTTTATGTGAGTGGGTTGAAACCGCGTACCGCTTGCTGCCCAGCGAACTGGGGCCGAAGAGACGAGGCATGCGTCCATAGATTTTAAAGGTGGGGGCAGGGATAAGCTCAAGGTCAATCCGGGCATAATTATAAAAAAAGAAGCCTTGAACAAGGAGGTTATCCCTGTTCTTCCGCGATGTTCGCTAAAAGCACTAAGACATCGTCACGCCGAAACCGCAAAGAATTCAGTGTGATAAATTATGAGAAGAAACCGAGCCTGCACCCGGTTTCTTCATTCGCCATAATATTAACTAATTAGCCGATGTTCTGAGGATCAGTCGTTATTCAAGACAACCAGCGCGTCCACCGCTACAGGCTTTCCATCCAAAACCTTCATGGGGTTGATGTCAATCTCCTGAACCTTTTCTTGTTCCATACCGATTTTTCCAACCGCGATTAGAATGTCGGCCAGGACCTCCCGGTCCACCGGAGGCTGACCCCGGAAGGCATCCAGTATCTTTTTGGCGCGAAAATCTTCCATCATGTCCATGGCGTCCCACCTGGTGAGGGGGGCAACCCGAAAAGACACGTCTTCCAGGATTTCAGTAAAGATACCGCCCAAGCCAAACATGACGCAGGGGCCAAATTGAGCGTCCCTAGTCAAACCAACGACCAGTTCACGATCCCCTTTAACCATCTGTTGCACTAATACTTCCTTCACATTGGCCTCTGGCGTGGAGGTCAATTTCTTGAAAGCTTCGCGGACATCATTTTCGTCTCTCAGGTTCAAGGCGATAAGATCAAGCTCGGTTTTATGAGTCAGTTCTTCACCTGAACCTTTGAGGACCACCGGATAACCGATTTCCGAGGCCGCGGCTGCGGCATCATCTTCGGTGCTGACCACTTTTTCCTGAGTGACATTAATGCCATATTCTGCTAAAAGCAGTTTGGACTCATACTCGGATAATGTCTTGGCTCCCCTTTTTAACGCCTCTTCAATAATCTTCATCTCTTCTCTTGTCTCCTTTTTCAATTTAACGCTGTTGACTCTAAAAAGCGTCTGTATTCGGCCATTAGTCGCAAAACACGCACGGCTCTTTCCGGAGTCGGGAAAGAAACCAGTTTATAATTTTCTAAGATTTCCTTATGTGAATCGGAGGAGCCCAGAGAAACACTGATAATGGGCTTCCCGCCTTCAGCTACAAGCTGCATTAACCTGTTTGAAATTGGGTTAGAGTCTTTAGAAAACATCTTTTTCATTCCCTTGAGCTGAGAAAGCACGGAAATCAGTTCCGGGGGTCCTTGAACGTCTTTGGAATACTGGAGTTCTACCTTCCCCATCCCGCCAAGGGCCACAATAGCATCTATACCGTCCCAGTCAATCAAGATTTCCATAATTTCCGTAAAGGGGTCCGCTGAAATTGTGGCAACCATGTCTATCGGGTTGCCCCGGCTCCAAAACTTGGGAAGAATCTTATCAATTTTTTTGATAATATCATCTGGCAGAGGCGGAACCACCAGACCGCTTTCCTCACAGGCGTCAGCGGTAATGACTCCCCATCCGCCCCCGCGAGTGAGAATAGCCACACGGTTGCCGCGCGGTATGGGACAGTTGGCAAAAGCCTTGACTGCATCCATAAGTCCTTCACTCGTGGGCGCCTCGATAACGCCAGCTTAATGAAAAGCGGCCATGCTCAGCCTGTTGGAAACCGCCATGGCCCCGCTGTGGGAAGCGGCTGCCTTCCCGCCGGCGCTCGTACGGCCCCCTCTAAAAAAAATAACAGGTTTCTTTCTCGAAACTTCTTTGTCCACTAAATACATATCCGTATCCGGTTCCAATCCTTCCAGATAGGCCATGATAACCTGAGTTGCTTTGTCCTGATCGAAATAGCGCAGGTAATCGACACAGGTCAAGTCCCTCTCGTTTCCACTGCCAACAAACTTTTCGAAACCCACACCTTCTTCAAGCCCCCAAAGTAACATATGCGCGCTAAGATTTCCACTCTGAGAAAACATGGATACAGCCCCGTGCGAAGGCATTACCGGCACCATTAGAGCGTGCAGATCTGTACCGGCGCTGAACACGCCCATCGTGTTTGGACCCACGATGCGAATACCATGGGCTCTGGCCGCGGCCACAACCTCACGTTCGAGCCGCGCGCCTTCAGGGCCTGTTTCGGAAAAATCCGAAGAAACAACAATGACATTAGGAATTCCCTTTTCCCCGCATTCTTTAATAAGTCCCCTTACCAGAGGCGCCGGTGTGGTGATTATAGCCAGATCCGCCGGTTCGGGAATATCCGCCACCGATGGATAACATTTGACACCCAAGATGGATTCCCGAGTTGGATTAACCGGGTAAACAGTACCATTAAAGTTTCCCTTAAGAATATTAAAAAATATGATATAAACCCATTTTTTTGGGGAGGCCGAAGCACCAATAAATGCTATTTTTTTGCGGATTGAACAGTTTATCAAGATCCAAGCTATCCATTTCGTTTATATTTATCCAACCTTTCATTCCGGGGTCCATTTTTCAGGAGGTCCCCCCCTGTTTAAGAATACCCTTGAGATTTTTTTTATGCCAGGCCGCCGCCTATAATAAAAAAAACTCATTATAGCGGATCAGCCTACTTAACGCCTGCTTTGTTCATCAAGGCGATCAGAAGCCTTTCACGAAACAGGACCATGCGAATATATCATCTTGAGTTGGGATAAGCAACCCTGCTCAAATCTTGTTGTTGTTTTCAATTTATTTTTGTTAATAATAGATAATCTTTTTAACGCCGAAATTGATCGAGGAACGCTAACTCTCAAAAGCCAGTCAGGAAAATAAACATGACTGCCCGAGAAGGAGGGAAAGATGACCGATCCAGTAAAATTGATTTCTTCATTGAAGATCAAAGGGCTAACCTTGAAAAACCGTATAACCATGGCGCCGCTTTACCTGGGATACGCCAGCCCGGATGGAACAGTCAGCCCGTTAATGCTTGAGCACTACGCTGAAATGGCTGATTCAGGGGCCGCCCTCATAGTGGTGGAGAACTCTGTGGTAGACCCGTCAGGCTTAGGATCACCATTTACTTTGCGTATTGACGATGATCGTTTTATTCCCGGACTGTCCAGGCTCGCCCAGACCATACATGATAACGGCGCACTCGCCTTTCTTCAAATCAATCACGCGGGCCGGTATGCCTTTATGCAGGACAAACTGACACCTTCCGGCATAAAAATCGGTGAATTGGAGACAAAGGAAATGAGCGGTGCAGACATCGACCGGATTGTCGAGTGTTTCGCGAGTGGAGCCAAAAGGGTTCGGGAAGCCGGTTTCGATGGAGTGGAAATTCATGGCGGGACAGGTTACCTGATCGTCCAGTTTCTCTCCCCGAGAACCAATCTCAGAACCGACGAATACGGCGGTTCACTTGAAAATCGAATGCGTTTCCCCTTGCGTGTGGCAGATGAAGTCATAAACTCGGTGGGCAAGAATTTTCCCGTAGGATACCGGTTCCTGGCGGATGAAGAGCTTCCCGACGGCCTCCATGTTGAAGAAACGGCGGTTCTGGCTGAAGAATTGGAAAAAAGAGGCGTGGCTTACATCTCGGTTATGGCCGGAACATATGACGCTTTTATCCTCCCCGAATATATTCAGAAGGAAAAACAAGAGGCCTATATGGCTCATTATGCAGGGGAGATTAAAAAGGCGGCGGCTCAAACGCCCATTATTACAGCGGGCAGAATTAAAACGCCTGAAACGGCTGAAAGTATAATCGAGCAGGGAACCGCCGACCTGATCGGACTGGCCCGGGTTCTTCTGGCCGATCCGCTCTGGCCCAAAAAGGCGGCGGGCCTGATCGATGAGCCCATCGTGGAATGTGAACCCAGCTGTTCTTTGTGCCTGAGGCGGACCATGGTCGGAAAGCCGGCCTTTTGTTCGCAGTGGGAAAAAGATCGCCGTGAGGCCTTTTTAAACAAGATCGGTGAAAAATCTGAGGAGGCTTGAGTGACGCTGGCGTGAACCTGATTTTACTCATCGAGACCTCTGCAAAATTACTGGTTTTAGAGAGGTCTCGATCTAGAGCGTTTGTCACAAATATGTTCGGTTTGGCCTTGGGGCAGGAGAAGATTTAGTTTCGGCCATTCTCGTAAGCCACCTTACGACAAACGCCAAAACATCATGTAATTGCCATTTGTTATATCATGACAGCCGTTGTTAGAGCCTTGATTTACCTTAGTAATCAGACGGAACGCAATTCTGGCAATTACTCTAGAGCGTTTGTCACAAATATGTGAGGTTTTTTTGGCGATTGCCCTTAACTTAATAAACGAAATCTATTATATTGACATCCCGCGCCAGCTTGATTATATTATGTCAAAATTGATATCATGTGGAGAATCAGGTCTTGCTCATAGACTCCTATCAGAGAAAACTTAACTATCTCCGCCTTTCCATAACGGATCGCTGCAACTTTAACTGTGTTTACTGCATGCCTCACGGAATGAGGTTCAAACTGGCCCATGAGGACATCCTCACTTATGAGGAATTCCTGGTCATAGCGCGGGCCGCTGTTTCTGAAGGGGTGACCAAGATACGCCTGACCGGAGGTGAACCTCTGGTTCGCAAGAATCTGATTAAATTCATTACTGACCTGTCAGAACTGCCTTCTCCGCCGGAACTTTGCCTGACCACCAACGGCCTCCTTCTGGATGATTTAGCCGACGATCTTTATAAAGCGGGTATTAGTCGAATCAATATTAGTTTGGATTCTCTTGACCCTGATAATTTTAAGAGTATTACCGGTCATGACGAATTCGACCGGGTGTGGCGCGGAATGGAAACCGCCCTTTCTCGAGGATTCAAACAGGTAAAACTAAACACTGTCGTTATCAGGGGTCATAATGATCATGAATTGGCAGACTTTGCCAGGTTGAGCCTTGATCGTCCCCTGGAAGTCCGTTTCATAGAATATATGCCCATGGGCACGGTCGGTTACTGGTCTCAGGACAAGTTTGTTTCTAACGCTGAAATGAAGGAGAGTCTTGCCCCTTTGGGCGCTCTGACGCCTGTTGAGTCTGGCAATGGAGACGGTCCTGCCTCCAAATTTCGTTTGCCGGGGGCCAAGGGACTGGTAGGTCTCATCAGCCCGGTAACCCAACATTTCTGTTCAAGCTGCAACCGTCTTCGCCTGACAGCAGACGGGAAAATTCGACTTTGCCTTCATTCAAATCAGGAAGTTGATATTAAGACCCCGCTTCGCTCAGGAGCCTCGGAAGCTGAACTGGCCGCCTTCCTCAGGCGGGCCGTTATAAACAAGCCCCAAAGGCATCACCTGGATCAGTCCCTTGATCACCCCTCCAACCGGGCCATGAACCTGATCGGAGGATAAAAGCCCTTCGCTCTAAGCTCCAAACTTGGTCAACCTACCGGCATTGGCCATGGCCAGTGGCATAAGATCCATATGGCTGATGTGTCCCAGCGAACCGGCGGCACAGGCCCTTTCACCAAACTCCCGGCTGCTGTCCGGCCTGATGTATTTAGAATTTAGCAAAACCGGCAGGGGATGCCAGCTATGGCTCTTCCACAGGGCGGGCGTGGAGTGGTCCCCGGTGATCAGGATAACGTCCGGGTTAAGCGCCATTATGTCAGGCAGAACCGCGTCAAACTCTTCAATCACCTTGGCTTTGGCCTCAAAATCACCGTCTTCCCCGGCGCTGTCGGTCTTTTTCACGTGAAAAAAGAAGAAATCGTAATCAGACCAATTTTCAGCCAGAGTTTCAACCTCACTGGCAATAGTCTCGCCGGCCGGAAGAACTTCCATACCCACCAGGCGCGCCACGCCACGGTACATCGGGTAGGTCGCGATGGCCCCTGCTTTAAGACCAAAAACTTCCTGATAGAGCGGAAGGTCCGGGGTCTTGGCCAAACCCCGCAGATTGGCGCCGTTGGCCGGGCGCTGATCGGCCAGGATGTTACTCGCCTGGTTAAGCCATTTATTGAATAAATCGGCGGTGGCTTTGGCTTCCGGGCGAGTCGGTTCCACGGGAAGGGGAGGTACACCGACCAGCTGCGGGTCGGTTTCTGTCAGCCCGTCATGAAGATCGTCCCCCCGCAAAACCAGCACAAAGCGATAATCCTTGACCGGTTCGATGAAGACCTCCACCCCCGGCAAACTGATATCCTTGAGCATTCCCACCAGTTCAACGCATTTTTCCGTTGGAATGCGTCCGGCCCGGCGATCGGTGATAAAGCCGGTTTCCGGGTCAAGGGAGCAGAAGTTGCCGCGCGCGGCCACGTCTTTTTGGGTTAGATCAAAGCCTATGCCCAGGGCTTCCAGGACCCCTCGTCCAATCTGGGTTTTCAGGGGATCATATCCGAAAAGCCCCAGGTGACCGGGGCCGCTGCCCGGCGTAATGCCTGGCAGGATCGGAACGGAAAGCCCCAATTCGGAAATCTGGGCCAGAGCGTCAAGGTTCGGCGTGTTCGCCTGCTCCAGTTCAGTCTTCCCGTCCGGAGTAAGCGGCAGTCCTCCCAGACCATCCAAAACCACGAGAAGAATTTTTGTTTCAGCGGGAATTTTAAGCTGCTTGATGAGTTCAAGTCGGTCCATAAGATTATTCTCCTGTACATGACCCCCTTTGGACGGGATTTTGGCTTAAAGATTAAAAAAAGCGCATCTGGAGGTTGATTTTCATTTGAGGTTGATTTTTCTTTTTCTTTCGTCCTTCTGTTCCCGGTAAAAAATCGCCACGTTTCCAATCAGACCGACCGTTTCAGCCTTCGCCTTTTCCTCAATCTGTCTGGAAAGCGTCTTTTTCTCCTCCTTGAACTCATTAAACTTTACTTTTATCAACTCATGATCGTCAAGGGCCCGGTCAAGGCTGTCCAGCACCCTCTCGGTCAAACCGCCTTTTCCCACCAGTACAACCGGCTTAAAGCTGTGAGCCAGTCCCCGTAAATATTTTCTTTCTGAACCTGTCAGCATAATTATTCTTGTAAATCCTTATATTTCAGCCATGGCCTTTACACGGCCGTCTGTTTTATGTTCCTTTGGGAATCATACATGAAAATTGGCCGCGAGCAAGCTTAAAGCGTCTGTTTGGAGTGATTATCAAAATCCCGTTCCGATTGAAGACAAGGGTTTATTCAACGCGCCGGATAGATATCATTAATCGACAGGTCACTTGCCCGGACTGGATGCCTGATTATCGAAGGGATAAGAAATTGGATTGGAGGCAAGTTACAGATACTCACAGAGGCTGTAAGCTGGTTCTAAGCTAAAATCACTGAAGCATGCAATTTGTACGCGTAGTTTTTTCAACTAACCAAATGATTAAATTATATCCAATAATCAAGATTTGATCTTGCAAAGATTACACGAGGGCTGTAAGTCTATCGGACATTCATTGGCTTTTGTGTGTAAGTTTATCTGTATGATATAGGGACTGGACGATTTTCAGGATTTGCAATTGGTATCAATGTGCATAAATGCGGATATGTTGGAG
>JAFDLS010000196.1 GCA_019306365.1 Deltaproteobacteria bacterium | reverse complement strand
TTTATTCAGACCCAGTGCATTTATAATCTTAACAGGTTTGAACAATGGCTGGACCTGGCTCGTGACCGGGGTCTCCTGGAAAAGGTGTGCATCCTGGCCGGTTTGACGCCGCTTAAATCGGCTGGCATGGCCAAATATATGAAAAATAGAGTCCCTGGTATGGATGTGCCGGATGAGGTGGTTAAAAGAATGAGCGACACTCCCAAGAAAGATCAAGCCCGGGAAGGAATCAAGATCTGTGTGGAATTCATAGAACGATTGAAAGAGATGGATGGGGTGAAGGGTTTTCATATCATGGCCATAGAATGGGAAGAGACGGTTCCCGAGATTGTAGAGGCCGCAGGGCTTTATCCAAGACCAGTCGTGGATTAAGCCTTTTGCCGATCCTCCGGTTAATTGGCGTTAATAACATTGTAAATAAACTTTTAATACTCAAGGAAGGAGCATAGCTTATGGCCCCGTATATTTTAGTCGTAGACGATGAGCCGGACATTGTGGAAACAGTGGCTTTGATGCTGGAGAGCAAGGGCTGTGAAGTTGGCCGGGCCTATGACGGCATTGAGGCCGGGGAGTCGATCAAAGAAAGGCGTCCGGACCTGGTTGTCCTTGATGTCATGATGCCCAGGAAAGACGGATACGTCCTGTGTTCCGAGCTTAAGGCCAGCGAGGATACCAGGGACATTCCGGTTATCCTGCTGACCGCCGTCGGCGACAAGGTCACCAGTTCCCGGTACTCCCATGCGGACGGCATGTCCACCGAAGCCGATGATTATATTCCCAAACCGATTGAAACCGAGCACCTGTGGAACGTGGTGAGCGATTTTATTTAATAAAAACCTGGGTTTATAGTAATTGCCAAAATTAACTTCCGTTTGATTGCCGAGGTAAATCAAGACCCTAACAGCGGCTGCCATAGTATAACAACTTTCAATTACATGATGTTTTGGCGTTTGTCATAAGGCGGCTTACGAGAACGGCTGAAACTAAATTTTCTCCTGTCCCAAGGCCAGACGGAGAATATTTATGACAAACGCCCAGAACGATCTAATAACAAGTAAACCTGTCATTCCCGCGGAAGCGGGAATCCAGCTTTTCTGGTTCCCAAGCTCCAGCTTTGGAATCCAGCCTATGGGGGTTGCGTTCCCAGGCTGGAGCTTGGGAACGAGTTATAACTTCGTCTGCGCTTCATAGAACCTTTAGAGCGATTCCCAAACAACGGCTGCCATGATGCAGCAAAAGGCAGCTACATGATGTTTTGGTGGTTGTCTGTGGGTTATTTGTGCCTTTATACGCCTGACGGACATATTACATCTACCTCCTTTTTTACTTTGTTCTGGCCATCATTCTGGTTCGGGTGTTGCCTTTCAAACAATATTGAATTTGTTTTCTTTCTAAAGAAAAGATTGACAATAAATTTCCTTTTGGGTATTTTCTCTCTATATTATTATCTTGTTATTTCTGGTCATCTAAAAAACAAGTATCACCTGAAAACTAAAAGTTTCAACTCGAGATCAACCTTGACATTAAGGAAGCCAAAAGGAGAAGACATGACTCTGGATAATATGGACAAGGCTTTAATCAATCTCCTCAGCATAGACGGCCGGATGCCAACGGGTGAGATTGCAAATAGACTGGATGTTACCAATCCGACCGTCCGTACGAGGATGAGGGCCCTGATAAGCTCCGGTGTTTTGAAAATCGCCGGGCTTGTGGATTTGTTTAAGATCGAAAACCTCACCATCGCTCTCGTGGCGATGAACATTGAAAAACACCAGCAGCTTGACCAAAAGCTGCAGCAGATCTCAGATCTGAACCTCGTGCACTGGGCCGCGATCGTAACCGGCCGCTACGACATTTTGGCGGAGGTCATATCCTCTAACGGCATGACCGGCCTGTATCGGTTTTTGACGGTGGAGATTCCCAAGGTGGGAGGCATTCTTTCAAGTGAGTCGTTTATGATTATGAAGGCCAAGCGCAAGTGGGTCTTACTGCCTGAAAGATTAAGGGATTGGAGGAACGATGCTGGTAGGAGCGCCAAAGGAAATAAAAAATAACGAATTTCGCGTGGGGATGGTTCCGGCTGGAGTTCGCGTGCTTACCCACGCCGGTCATCAGGTCTTTGTTCAGGAAGGCGCGGGTCAAGGATGCGGAATCGCGGATGAGGAGTATATCAAGGCCGGAGCCGGTCTTTTGGCGACGGCTGAGGAGGTGTATGAGCGGGCTGAGATGATCGTAAAAGTCAAGGAGCCTTTATCCCAGGAATACCCCTTGATAAAGGAAGGTCAGGTTCTCTTTACCTATCTGCATCTCGCTCCCGATCCTGAGCTGACTAAAATTTTGATTAACTGCAAATGTATCGGGGTGGCCTATGAAACGATCCAGGTTGGCGATGGGTCACTCCCGCTGCTGACACCCATGAGCGAGGTGGCCGGAAGGCTGGCACCCCAGGTAGGCGCGCATTACCTCGAAAAGGTACAAGGCGGACGCGGGGTGCTACTGGGAGGCGTGCCAGGCGTGGAAAAGGGCAAGGTGACCGTTATCGGAGGCGGGGTCGTGGGGACCAATGCCGCCAAAATAGCAGTGGGACTTGGCGCCGAGGTCTACGTGCTCGACATCAATCCCCGCCGTCTGGCCGCCCTGGATGACATATTCGGCAGCTCCATTACCACGATTATGGCCAACCAGGAAAATATAGCTCGTCTGGTCTCCGTCTCAGATCTGGTCATCGGAGCGGTTCTCATTCCAGGGGCAAAGGCCCCGGCCCTGATTACCAGGGAGATGATTTCATCCATGCCGCCCGGATCGGTCGTGGTTGACGTGGCCATTGATCAAGGGGGGTGCGTTGAGACGAGCCGGCCCACGACTCATCAAGACCCGGTGTTTGTGATAGATGGCGTCATTCATTACTGCGTCACCAACATGCCTGGCGCGGTGGCACGCACCTCAACGTTCGCCCTGACCAACGTCACGCTGCCTTATGTACTCGAGATTGCGAACAACGGACTCGAAAAAGCCGTAAAGGAGAACAGGGCGTTGTCTCTGGGTGTGAATCTTTATAAAGGGGAAGTCACTTACCCGGCCGTAGCCGAACCCATGGACTGCGCCTGTGAGGATATATTAAAACTCATCGCTTAGGGTGAATGTCAAGGTCCGTCCCGACTGAAGGCAGGGTTTATTTATTTATCTAGGCGGGTTGTCCGCTTACGAGAAACTATGTGGCAATTGTGAGAACGTCCTCCCGGCCGCCCGCGCCGTCACTCCCTTCAGGGTTTTTGAAAATCCCGGTAAAAGACCTTAATTAAGGAAAAATCTTTCTGGCAACCGCTCTAGCGGTCTTGACCCTCACGCTCAAGCTGGTTTATTATACTAAGATCTCTGCAAAACCAGTAATTTTATTGAAATCGCGGAAGACGAAAAATTAACCCGTAGGAATATTGCCAGTATTTCGAGGACTTAAATTTGAGACTGACATATGCCGCTGCAGTGTCAGCGAAGCGGCGCTCAATACCGCTGGCGGCGCTCATGAGTTCGGCTAAAGGACGAAGTTTTGCAGAGGCCTCAAATTGCGGCAAAACCCGGGTTACAGTAACTACAGGAGGTTACAAAAGTTATGAAAGGCGCCAAACTTATCCACAGGACTCCATCGGCTTATGAGTATCCTTTACTCATCAAACAACTACTCCACACCCCGATATTGTACGCGCCCGGCCAGGAAATAATTTACCGGGAGCTGGTGCGGTATACCTATAGGGATCTTTACGCCCGGATAAACCGTCTGGCGTCCGCCCTGACTTCCCTGGGGGTGAAGCCTGGGGACACCGTGGCCGTTTTGGACTGGGACTCCCACCGGTATCTGGAATGTTTTTACGCGGTTCCCATGCTGGGAGCGATCCTCCACACGGTAAATATCCGGTTATCTCCGGAGCAGATTCTTTACACCATGAATCACGCTGAAGACACGGTGGTTCTGGTGCACGAGGATTTCCTGCCTTTGCTGGAAGATCTAGCAGGTAAACTGGAGACGGTGCGAACCTTTATCCTGCTTAAAGATGATTCTGAAAGCCCGGCCACCGCTTTGCCTGTTTCAACGGAATATGAAGAGATGATGGCGGGAGCCGATGATTCCTTCGATTTTCCCGATTTCCACGAGGATACCCAGGCGACTGTTTTTTACACTACCGGAACTACGGGCGATCCAAAAGGGGTCTATTTCAGCCACCGGCAGCTGGTCCTCCACACCCTGTCCTCAGGTGTGGCATTGGGAAGCTTCAAGGAACCGCGCCTGCAGTCAGGAGACGTGTATATGCCTATCACTCCTATGTTTCACGTTCACGCCTGGGGGATGCCTTACCTGGCGACTTTACTTGGAGTGAAGCAGATATACCCCGGACAGTACGAGGCAGAGCGTCTTCTTCGGCTGATCGAAAAGGAGAGGGTAACCTTTTCTCACTGCGTGCCGACCCTGCTCCACATGATGCTCACAGACCCGCTGGCCAGGGAAATAGACCTGACCGGCTGGAAGGTTAACATTGGGGGATCGGCCCTGTCCAAGGGGTTGGCCATGGACGCCGCCGGGAGGGGGATCGAGGTTGTGGCCGGTTATGGTATGTCTGAAACCTGTCCGGTTTTAACCATCTCCATCTTAAAACCTGAGATGCTGGATTGGGATATGGAACAAAAGCTGGACGTCCAGAGAAAGGCGGGCTTTCCAATTCCCCTGGTTGACCTGGAGGTTGTGGATGACACGGGTCGTCTTCTTCCAAAAGATGGAAAATCGGCCGGGGAGATAGTGGTCAGGACCCCCTGGCTCACTCAGGGTTACTTAAAGTCATAAAGACCGGTGGCGAGTGGGTCTCTTCATTGGATATAGAAAACCTCATCAGCCAGCATGAAGCCGTTTCTGAAGTGGCGGTTGTCGGCGTGAATGATGAAAAGTGGGGCGAGCGGCCCATAGCCGTGATGGTCCCAAAGCCGGGCCGCGAGGGAGGGGTGGCTGAAAAGGAAATAAAGGCCTTTCTTGAAAAGTTTGTGGAAGATGGCGTCATCTCCAAATGGGCCGTGCCCAACAGGATATACGTCGTTGACGAGATTCCCAAAACCAGCGTGGGCAAGATGGACAAAAAGGAAATTAAAAAACTGCTTGAAAACAGTTGATTTTTAAGTATGCTGTGAAACCATTGGCCCGAAAGGGTATTTCGGGCAGCT
>JAFDLS010000195.1 GCA_019306365.1 Deltaproteobacteria bacterium | reverse complement strand
AAGCTTACCACTGACAGCGGGGTCGAGGGTTATGGTGAAATTTATTCCGTGCCGTTTCACCCGAACATTGTAACGCAGATGATCGAGGACGTGGTTGAGCGCCATGTGATTGACTCTGACCCGTTCAAAATAGAAAAGCTCTGGCGCATTATTTATTCCAGCGGCTACACCCAGCACCCCGACCTGACCATGATGGGAATTCTCAGCGGCATTGAGATGGCCTGCTGGGATATTATAGGCAAGGAGCTGGACAAGCCCATTTATGAGCTGCTCGGCGGTCAGGTTCATGAGAAACTCAGGTCGTATACCTATCTTTATCCTGAGACCCCGGGGGGGCCATGGGTGTTTACCAACCCGGAGGCGGCAGCCGAAAGAGCCGCCGATTATGTCAAACAGGGGTTCACCGCCGTAAAATTCGACCCGGTTTTGCCTTTTTCCGCCTTCGACCCCAGGCAGCTTTCCCTGCCGTCGCTGGAAAACGCGGAGGAAGTCGTCAGGAGCGTTCGGGAGGCCGTGGGCGGCGCATGCGACATCCTGATCGGGACACACGGTCAGATGACCACTTCCAGCGCCATACGCTTGGCCAAAAGGCTGGAAAGGTTCGACCCGTTATGGCTCGAGGAGCCGGTGCCGCCGGAGAACGTGGAGGAAATGGCCAGGGTTGCCCGTTCCACCAGCATCCCGATTTCATCCGGCGAAAGGCTCGCCACAAAGTATGAATTTGCCAGCGTACTCGAAAAGCAGGCGGTTTCCATTCTGCAATTTGCCCTGGGGAGGGTCGGCGGAATTTTGGAAGCCAAAAAGATCGCCGGTATGGCGGAAGCGCACTACGCGCAAATCGCGCCGCACCTCTATTGCGGACCCATTGAAGGCGCCGCCAACATTCAGATCGATACCTGCAGTCCCAATTTTTTGATACAGGAAGGCATAGAGACCTGGGACGGCTTTCACGCTGAAATTCTGAAACAGCCCATCCGGTGGGAGGAGGGATACATTATACCCCCGACCAAACCAGGGCTGGGCGTCGAGTTAAACGAGGAGGTCGCGGCCAAACACCCTTACACCGGTAAAGCTCTGCACCTCGGGATGGTGAACAGGCCGGTTTACTGATTGGCGGGCTGGTTTTTTTTCGGGCGGTGCACCAAGATATAATCGGGCCTTCCATTATAAGAGCGTAAGCCGTAACATTGGCTTGAAGTTTTTTGATTAAGGGAAAAGGAAGCAGGAAAAGATGACTTTACAGACAGTTGGACTGCTCAGTCCCGGTAATATGGGGCACACGGTCGGAGGCGTTCTGGTGTCAAACGGTTTGCGCGTTATCACCTGCCTTGAAGACAGAAGCGAGCGCACCCGGTCGCTGGCCGGGCAGGCCGGTATCCACGACGTTCCAAGTTATGAGGCCCTGGTGCGGGAGAGTCAGATGATTTTATCCATCCTCGTGCCCGCCCAGGCCGAAAGAGCGGCTGAAAAAGTAGCGGAAGAACTGGCCAAAGCCAGGGCCGATTTGGTCTATGTCGACTGCAACGCCATCTCCCCGCAGACGGCGCGTGAGGTTGGCCGGATCATCACCGAGGGTGACGGACGCTTTGTCGACGCCTCGATCATCGGCCCGCCGCCCGTAAAGGAAGGTTTGACCCGCTTTTACGCCTCCGGGGCCGACGTGAGCATCTTTGAGGAACTCAACCTGTACGGCCTTGACGTGCGTTCCATTGGCGAGCGGATCGGGGCGGCTTCAGCCCTCAAGATGTGTTACGCCGCCCTGACCAAGGGTCTGACCGCGTTATCCACGGAACTCCTGATCGCGGCCAAGGCCCTGGGCGTCTCGGAGGACCTGCGGCAGGAGCTTGAATTGAGCCAGTCCGCTCTGTTCAAGCGCATGGAAATGGGGCTGCCTTTCATGCCTGAAAGGTCGCGCCGCTGGGTGGGTGAAATGGAAGAGATAGCGGCCACCTTCGCTCACGTTGGGCTGACGCCCAGGATTTTGGAAGGGGCGGCGGACATTTATCGTTTCGTGGGGCAGACGGAACTGGCGGACCAGACCCCTGAAAATCGCGACCCGAGCTTGAACCTGGAGAAAATCATCTCCACCCTGGCCGATTCATTGGGGCGTTTGTCATAAATATGTTCCGTTTGACCTTGGGTTAGGACAAGATTTAGTTTCGGCTTTTCTCGCAAACCACATTACGGCAAACGCCATATATCATGTAATTGCCATTTGTTATATTATGGCAGCCGCTGTTAGAGCCTTGAATTGCCTTAATAATCAAGCGGAAAAAATAAACGGTGAAGGTTCCCGGGCCGGGAGCCCGGGAACCGTAAACAAAGCCTCCTGGGCTAAGGGATCACTTTCTCATCCTGGAACTGAGCGATTTCATCCCAGGTGTAGCCAGCCTCCAAAAGGACCTCTTCGGTCTGCTGGCTGAACTCCGGCGCGGGCAGCCTGACCGTGGCCGGCGTTTCGCTCAGGTTAATCGGGTTGGCCATGATCTTCATCGGCCCGTAAGAAGGGTGATCGAAGGTTGGAAACCAGTCGTTTGCCTTTGCCTGCGGATCGTTCATGACGTCAACGAGGGTATGAAACGGCGAGGAGGGAATGTCGGCGATCAAGGGCCGCCATTCATCCAGGGTTTTTTTCGAGAACCCTTCCTCCAAGATATGGTTGAGTTCTTTTCGGTTTTCCTGCCTGGCCTCAATCGTCGCGAATTTCGGGTCGTGCTCCAGATCTTCGATCTCGAAAATCTTGCAGAATTTCGTCCAGTAGCGGTCCGGCTGCAGCGCGTTGAACCGGACGACTTTTCCATCTTTGGTTACTAAGGTGTTGGCCAGCGGGTTGGGGTGACGTGCCCTGTAAAACGCGCCCAGCCGCCCGACGGCCGCCTGGACCCCGGCGATGAGTTCGTCCCGCTCTTTTATCTCCTCTTCCGTTCCCTCATAATTATCGAGCCTGTACTGCGTATGATCCTCCCCGGTAACCAGCGTTCCGGCCATGTCAAAGGTAAGCTGATAGATCCCGGTATAAAGCAGTGACGTTTCCACCTCCTGTCCTTGCCCGATTTTGTCACGGGCGTGCAGGGCCGTCATCAGGCCGAAGGCCAGGCCGAGCGCGGCGACGTTGTCCCCGAGCGCGGGGCGCGGGTCGGGACCGGCGGCCATGCCGGGGAAGGTCAGCATATGGTGTATCCCTGATCTGGCGAAATACACGGTGGTATCGTAGGCGGGCATATCGTTGTCAGGACCATTCAGGCCGTGTCCGGTGACCGAGCCATAGACCAGCCTCGGATTTATCTTTTTAAGGGTCTCATACTCCATGCCAAGCTTTTTCCGCTCGGACAACCTCAGGTTCGTCAGGAAGATGTCCGCGTCCTTCACGAGCTTGTAAACGATTTTCCGCCCGTTTTCCTTGGACAGGTCAAGCCCCAAGCTCCTTTTGTTTCGGTTGTAAGCCTCCCAGTTGTATGGGATGTCAGACGGCGTTCCGGCCGGACCTCCGCCTGCCCCGGCCTGAAGGTTTCGCCATGAATCACCTGTTTTGGCGTTTTCGACATGGATAACGTCAGCTCCGAAGTCAGCCAGGTGACGGGCGCACATGGGAACCGCCGCTACCTGGGACACGTCGATAACTTTTATATCGTCAAGCGCTTTAGACATTAATTTCAACCTCCGAGAATTATTTCTGTTTGAGCTTGGCCGTGGTTTTAAAAAAAAATAAAACCAACAGCGCCTTTGAATCGTATCTTTAGAACCCTTAATTTGTTTGTGGAAGATAAAAAGGTTCCCCTGGTGCGGATCAGACCGGATTTATTTTTATCCAAGTGTGAGCAGGGAGTCAAGCCGTTACTTGAAATGAGTATGTAGTTTTAAAACATGGGTAACCTCCGTTGAGTACGATGAAGATTAGCATATCCTCATCATAAAATATACCTTCGGAGCGTTACCCATGTTTTAAAACTACATAGTCATCTAATTAGTTCTTGTTGCGCCGGATTCAATATTTATGATACCATGACCGTATGGTTCAGAGCGGTCAAGTTTTATCGAATTTCATTTAAATAGCGGGTGGATCTGTTGATAAGAAAAATTTCGCTCGATCAGGCGCAACCCGGCATGATCCTGGCCCAACAGGTGGTCAGGGACGACGGGGTTTTGCTGTGCCAGAAGGGAACGGAACTGACCGACGGCTTGCTCAAGATGCTGGAACGCTTAAATTACGAAACCATTCAGATCGAAGCGGGCGTCACGGAAACACCGGCGGAGCGGGAAGCGCGTTTGGCCAGGGAGGAAGCTGAACTCAATCTTCGTTTCGCCAGGGTTGAATCTGATCCCATTTTGGCCGAACTGAAGCGTGTCTTGCTAAAAAGGCTCAAGGAGCGGGTTTGATGGAACAAACCGAATTGAAAAGAAGTATTCAGCGGATTAAGAATCTTCCAACCCTGCCGCCAATCGTTACTAAAATTTCCAAAATGGTTGAAAGCCCGACCACGTCCTCCGCGGACGTGGCCAAGATTATAGCGCAGGATCAGGTTTTGTCAGCGCAGATCCTGCGCTTGGCAAACTCCCCGTTTTTCGGCATGTCCCGTAAGATATCCTCCGTCACCCAGGCCCTGGTAATACTGGGGTTTGACGTTATCAAGGGACTGGTATTGACCTCCTCGGTTTTCGAAATGATGAAGCAGAGCATCGTGGGTCTGTGGGAACACTCTCTTGGCAGCGCCGCCACGGCCAGGGTGATCGCCAGCCGGGTTGGTCAGCCTGACGTGGAAGAGGTTTCCGTGGCCGGCCTGCTCCACGATCTGGGCAAGGTGGTCCTTTCGGTACAGCTTGAAAACAATATCCGGGATGAGATCGTGGAGCTGGTTGAGAAGAAAAAAATTTCACGTTATGAAGCGGAAAACGAGGTGCTCGGATTCACCCA
>JAFDLS010000194.1 GCA_019306365.1 Deltaproteobacteria bacterium | reverse complement strand
AGGATTAGTTTTCATGCTTGGAATTGCGGTTTTTTATTCCTCCACTAAAGCATAGGCGTTATTGATAACTACTGCCCCCCGACTGGTACTAACCTGGATGAAATATCGTCCACCTTTGTCTTTCCAGCCTTTTGTCGTCAGGGTTTCACCCGGGTAGACAACATCTGAGAAGCGGGCCTTGAACTCTTTGAAGCGGGCCGGGTCCCCGCCGCACAGACTATGATAAATGGCGCGAACGGCATGCCCGTATGTGCACAGACCATGCAGAATGGGTGTGTCGAACCCGCCTCGTTTGGCGAACTCCGGGTCGAGATGCAGGGGGTTGTAATCTCCATTGAGCCGATACAGGGCGGCCTGGTTTTTGGGGATATCGTAAGAGACGCTGAAATCCGGCTCCTGCCCTTCCGGTGGGTTTAAAGGTTCGGCCTTTGGGCCCGGATCTCCCCCAAAACCGCCTGCGCCTCGGTAAAATATCGTCATTTCAGTATCAAAAAGATGTTTACCTTCCTCCGTGCTGCCACTTACCTGATACTTAATGACAGCGGCTTTGCCTTTATCATAGATATTTTTTACCTCACCGACCCTGACGATTTTTCCTTCCGGCGGCAAAGGACCATAGAGCCTTATGAGCTGTTCACCGTGAAGAAATTTAGACTGGTCAATATTGTCTCCCAGGCTGGGGATGCCTCCGGAACCGGAAATAACGCAGTAACTTGGAAAAACCTTTTGACCGCCTGGCGCGTTTTCATAAATAAAGGAAAGTTCATTGGTCTGAGCACCGATCCCGAGAGCGTAAAGGATCGTATCTTTTCGTGTGTAATTAAAAACAGTGGGTTCTGACTTTTTCCCAATCAAATTTAAATCTAAACCTGACATTTTTATTAGCTCCTATAAATAACAGTCAAGAGTGAATGCTACTCTTTGGTTGTTTTCAAATCAACCTTTACTCGATTTTATTTTTGGTGAATCAGCCTCATGCCCGGAAAGGGCGCCTCAAAATAGGGAATGTTTGTGCCATCCAGGCTCCCCAGAAAGGCTATTTTTCTGTTCTCCCAACCAAAACAGATATTGGTTGGACGATTCAGGATTTTCCTTTCCGGGTCTTCGATCGCCAGTTCAAGTTCTCCTTTGGGGGTGATATACCCGACCGCGTTTAAGGCCGGGAAAGTGACCCACAGATTGCCTGCCTCGTCAAAAGCGATGCCATCAGGAAATCCAAGCCTGCCAAGGTTTTCAGGGCCGTAAACTTCCGGTCCAGTCAATGAACCGTCTTCGGCGATTTTGTATCGCAGAACTCTGCGCAGCATAGTTTCAGCTACATAAAAGAACTCTTCATCCTGGTCCAGGGTTATGCCATTGGCGAAACATATTCCTTCGGCCACTATCTTTGATTTTTTATCCGCGATAAGGACAATAGAGCCATCGGGAACAGGTTTCTGAAGCGCTTCCTGCAGGTTTTCCTGTTCAGAAGAGTTTGAGACCCAAAGCCTTTCTCTTGAATCTATAAAGGGGAAGTTAGGCGCGGGAATCCTTTTGTTTTCAACGTGAGTAAGCAAAACCTCATGTCGGCCGTCAGGTGACAAAGACTGAACCTGGCCGTTCCCGATGTTGGCGATAATGCAGTTGCCTTTGCCGTCTATACAGATACCATTGGGCGCGCCGCCGACATCTCCGAAAAAAGTTGTCTCCCCATCTCGATTGATCTTTGAACACCGCCCGTGGCCGTCCGCGGTATAGAGATCGCCATTGTCGAGCGCCATGACTCCTTCCGGCCGCATTATGTCACGACCGATAGTTTTAATCTGGGAAAGTTCGACTTTCATTTTTTTTCTCTTGGCGTTGATTTAGTGGCTGCAAAACGTGATTCCGATTTTAGACAATGATCGTATCTTTTGGAATTGTAGACTGATGACGAACTTTTTGGCAATCACTCTTAGTGTTTCGCAGGCATATATTTAGTGTGTCAAGTGAAGCCGGGCTGGCACGCGGATTAAAGTTCGGAAATTTTAACGATCACGCCCTCTAAAGAGATGTTGAGCTCACTATCATAAATCGGACGCTGGATAGAAAAAAGGTAGGATCTTTCCATAAATTTAGGGGAAAGAAGCGGCAGACAAAATTTTCTAAATTTTTCCAGGGCAAGGGTATTCAAAACCTCGATGGGAACCGTATCAATGCCATAGCGGCTGTCCAGAGCGGGCCCTTTAAAGCAATTAGGTTTTGGAGGCATCTTGTTCAGTAATGGCACTAGATCAATTTTATCTGTTTCGACTGTGCCCAGAAGGTGGATGTAATTAGCTCGATGCGGTGTTGACCGGCCGACGGGCCGGTATAACATCTTGCCATCGCTGTCGAAAAAAATTTCTTTATAATTCGATCCAAGCTCCCAGGAGCAGGATCGAATGTTTTGGTTGATGGCTATGTCATTGAGCCCAATTTTAATATTGGTTGGGTGCGGTAGAAGGTAAAGCGAGTCAGTCTTATTCTTTTTAATACCGTTGCCATCCTTTCGATCAAGAACTTTGAGCAGGTATTCCATGAAATTGTTGGCGAGATCTTCCTGTCTTTTCTCGACTTCACTGAGATCTTTACGCAGGGTGTTTATTTTTTTCCGGAGGCCCTTGTTTCGCCGAGCGGCGTATAGCTTGTGGTAATGACGAAATGAATCGGAATCCTTATCCAGGTTGAGCTTTTCAAAAGCCAGGTTCACTTCCGTTGCCCTGGAAGCGTCACGGACTCTTGCTTTTTTATCTCTCAGGGCGTTGAGGTCAGGATGATAAACCTTTTGCAGCTGCCGGTAAATAGTCTTGACCAGACTGAAGATATCCCTCTCTTCCATCCGGTAGACCATTTCAGGTGTTAGTCCGAAAATCTCAAAAGGGTTTTTCGAAGAAGCCATAACCTAGTTAATACCCGCTCCTGATTTGTTTCCTATATTTTAGCGCAACTTTGCATTAAATGCTATTAATACATTTGTTTGATCGCCTGGTGGCCTTAAAGAAAACATCGACACTTGAAGCGCTTAGTACCAAGGCGTATTTTAATCGGAGGCTTAATCCTCAAGAACAAAAATAACCTCCATTCGAACCCGATATTCGATGATCTTGTCTTTCTCCACGGCCACGCGTTGTTCTAAAATACGCATGCCGGTAATATTGCGCAATGTTTTTGACGATCTGCTAAAACCTGTTTTTATGGCATCGTCAAAACTCTTAGTGGACGCGGCTATAATTTCTGTAACTCTTGCTACTCTCCCATCTGGCATTTCCCCTGACCTCCTCGTCACTTCCAGCAGTCATCTTTAGGAAATACGATCTCCTGATTACGGCTTTTTTTTTAATACCATAAAGAAGGATAACAGGCAAGGTAAAGACGATTTGATCGCGAGCTTTGGAGGCTTAAAAAAGACCTGGCCCAAAAAGAATTTTGGGCCGGAAATATCTTATAGCGGAGCTTTGATGTGTCTTAAATTTGATTCCGCTGATTAATTTTAAGATAGTTTGCTATCAAGCTTGCGTACTGAAATTATGCGTCGCTTGAGATTCAGGATTAATGAAGTAATAAGACAGGGCTTCGTCATCACTAATTTGCCGGTCCATGACTTCACCACATTCGGTGCAGATCACTTTCTGATTATCAATCCCTGCGAGTCTTTCTTCCTCTAAATCACAAGCTCGACAGCGGTAGTTGTACAATGGCATTTTTTAACTCCTTAAGCATAACGCTGATACCTACAAAAGCAAGTTTAATGCCACCATGATTTTTTTTCAGGGCTTAAAATTAAAGTTAACTTTCTTTACTTGTTAAAGTCATGAATGCCTTAGCATAGTTAAAATAGAAACCTCTGCAAATCTTCGTCCTTTAGCCGAACTCATGAGCGCCGCTTCGCTGACGCTGCAACGGCATATATCAGGCTAAAATTTAAGCCCTCGAAATACTTGGTAATATTCCTGCGGGTTAATTTTTCGCCTTCCGCGATTTCAACAAAATTATTGGTTTTGCAGAGGTCTCAAATAATAATTTTTATTATTTTCTTTTTTTCTTCACATAGTTACCTTTTGACCTTAGTCTAATCTTAAATAATGGGGTATTTCTCCCCACGACGGTGAGAAATACCCCATTTTCTCGTTCTTCCAATTTATAAAAATCGGCCTATGGTTCAATCCTATAACCGCTGAGACGATCCAGTTCCCTGTGATTGGTCAGATCGTATTTTAACGGAGTGATTGTGATCATTTTTTGAGCAAGAAGACTCATGTCGGAATCAGGATCCAGATTCGAGGACGGTTTCTCCCCACCTTGCCAGTAATAGACGTTGCCCCGAGGATCTAACCTTCTAAAAAAGTTTTCCTTAAACCCGGCCTGGTATTGCTTTACCCAAACCACGCCCTTGATTTGACTCTGAGGGAGCGAAGGCACATTTACATTAAGACAAACGCGCGGAGCCAGATCTAGACTGGGCAGGGTTTTAATGAGGCGCCGAATAAAATCAGCGGCATAGGTGAAATCTGGATTGGTGAACGTATCAAGAGATACGGCTATGGCGGGCAGGCCAAGTATGGTGGCTTCAGTAGCGGCTGAAACTGTGCCTGAATAAAGAAGATTGATCCCAACATTGGCCCCCAGGTTGATCCCCGAGACTACAGCGTCCGGTTTGACTTCAAGAAGATCGGCTAGCGCTATCTTGACGCAATCCGCTGGAGTGCCGCTGATGGCGTAGCCAAATAACTGGTCATTGTTATGGATTTCCTTAACGCGAATCGGATCAGTCAGGGTGATGGCGTGCCCCACCGCGCTCTGCTCCGTCTCCGGGGCGACAATAAAGACACGGTTTTCCGTGGATAGGCTTTTGTAAAGGGCTTTTAGCCCAGGGGCATGTATACCATCATCATTTGTTAATAGTATATTCATATAAAAAA
>JAFDLS010000383.1 GCA_019306365.1 Deltaproteobacteria bacterium | reverse complement strand
GGGGAGTCCGAGCGGAGCGAGGACAAATGAGAAATGCGAACATCATCATCTCCGTGCCCTTCCTGCCTCCCTCTCTCAATGCCTACCGGAGGTATCACTGGCGGGTTCAGAGGAAAACAGAAGCAATCTGGAAGAACTACATCTTTGTGAAGTGGCTGGAGTTGAAGAGGCCCACATATGAGGCGGTTCACATCACCCTCCAGTTCTACTTCCCTGACAAGAGGCTGAGGGACTTGGACAACTACATGGCCACGGGCGGCAAGCTGGTGGGCGATGCCCTGAAGGGATGCTTTATCCCGGACGACAGCCCGGAGCATCTCACCTGCCCGCCAATGCCTTAGCAGCCATATTGCTTACTCCTGCCATCGCGGATCCCCAAGAATCATCATTAAACTCAAGGAAATAAACGAAACAAACGAGATAAACCAGATAAACCAGACCAAGGAGGTAACCAAGAATGGATAAAGTCAAAGAGATCATTTCAGAAGAAGAGCTCTTGAGGATCTTGGACGTATCCAAGGATACGCTCGATAAGCTCAGGAACAAAAAGGGATTTCTCTATGTCTCGTTAACCAGGACCAACCGGGTATACCTGGCAGAGGATGTCCATTTCTGGCTGGAACGAAACCGGGTGCGGCATTAAACGATCTCTCTCTACCTGGCAGAGGATGTCCATTTCTGGCTGGAACGAAACCGGGTGCGGCATTAAACGATCTCTCTCGCAGACTCCTCCGTGCCTCTGTGTGAGATTCAAAGGAGAAGAAGATGACCAACACTGAATGCAAACGATACGACACATGCAATGCGCCCCTCTGCCCTTTTGACGATCAGAGCCTTAAGCACGGCATCTGGTACCCTGACGAGGAGATCTGCGGCATGAGAACCCATGCCACCCTCCCCTGGATCCAGAACCAGAAAAAGCTGGTGAAGAAGACCGGCCGCGCCGACCGGTACTTCAACCACCAGATGCTGGAGCGAAACTGCATCATAAGGAAGGGCATAGAAGGCCTTGATCCTGACCAGGCCGAAGAACAGTATCAACTCAAGAAATGGCTCAAGGCCCATCCCGAAAAACGGATCTTCTCGAGGAGCCCGGGCATGATAATTTAGGGGTCAGCGACCCGAAATGGAAATGCCCTCTCGCAATGGTTTTATGAAAAATTTACGGCTCAGACAATGCGTTTCATGACCAAAAATCCCGACCCCATTCAAAACCATGCATCGGGGAAATTCGCACTCAAAAACCATTGGGACAGAGCCCTTGAAATCTGCAGATGCCGAAGGAGAACGGCAGCCAAAAAAGAGCCGATACCCTGCTATGAACCGTTATGAAAAATAGAGTTTCAGATAAAGATTTTGGCAAGGCCAGAGCGAGGAATCCGAGTAAGGCGTACAAATTGGTACGTCGTCGAGGATTCCGACCGATAACGTGGTCCAAAATCATTATCTGGAAGGCTATGGGAGGAAAATCATGTTGAATATAGTCGCCCTAATAGGCCGCTTGGGTGCGGATCCAGAGATTCGCTACACCCCTTCCGGAGTGCCGGTGGCCAACTTCAGGACCTGCCCTATGAGTCCCAATGACTTGGTGTTATTTCAACTGATGGAGAAATTTTCAATGCCTTTAGTGAGCCTCTAAAGCCTGGGCTTCTTAACATTGGGACCATTTCACAGGGTAAACCGTGAATGAATATCGGAAGGATCAGAATGGCCAGAAGCAGGAAAGGTTTACCCTGTTAGGGAACTCTGACAGGGACACACTGGTTCTCCTGCGTGGCCTGGAAAGGCCTGGCCGAGACCATTGATAGGTATCTGTCCAAGGGCTTCCAGGTGGGGATCTCCGGCTCACTTCAGCAAAGGACTTGGCAGAACAATGCGGGCGATACCCGCTCCACTGTCGAGATAGTTGTCAGAAACCTGACTCTGCTTGATAGTAAAAGGCGGGAATCGGTTCCCCCCGTTGAAGATGATGATATTCCATTTTGAGCACTCTTATCCTGGCCCGCGTGTCCCTTTTTGCTCGAAACATCCACCAAATATACGAAACAGATTTACCCCGTGAAATTGACGGCAGTCAGAACAGAGTGTATTTCACTGGGGCCAAATAAACCAGATGACCAACTCACCTTTCAAAAAATACTACCGGGTCGATGAAGTGGCCGAATATTTCGCCATCTCGGTCAGAACCGTCTACCGTCTTATCGATGAAGGGGCGCTTTCTCGTGTAAAGATCCGCGGCTGCCTCCGAATCCCTATATGGGAGATTGAAAGATATAAGGAGGAGCTTGAAAAACAAATGGTCCAGCTTTGATACCTCCTTGGCGGTTTAAAAACTATCCATATTTGATGACTTCAAGTTAGGAAATATGCCTTTTTTTAAACTGATTCTTGACTTTGGTTTAAAAATGTGGTTGTTTAATGACCATGAGTCGAGAAATAAAAACAAAAATAAACCGCTTGATCAGCCAATGGCCCAGAGGCACCGTCAACACTGCATCTTACCTGAATACGTTGGGTTTTGGCCATGATCTCCTGGTGAGATACAAAAAGAGCGGTTGGCTGCAATCCTTTGGGAGAGGCGCCTATATCCTCTATGGGGACAGGGTGGAA
>JAFDLS010000193.1 GCA_019306365.1 Deltaproteobacteria bacterium | reverse complement strand
AAATTGATAGTTATATACTGTTTCAAATGAGCGGCTTATCACTGCTGATAGCCAGAAGGGCTTGTGTCAGGTGTTCGAGTTCAATTTCAAGTTCAGATAAGACCGCTCTGGATTGGTCCAGCTTTCCTTCATTCACCGAAACTTCAAGCCTGAGTGCCAAATTATGGGCCGCCTCGGCCGTGAAATGGCCTACTGTACCCTTAATACTGTGTACGCCATCTTTTAAACCCTGGATATCGCCTTTATTGAGAGCTTTTTTGATATTAGCAAGTTGATTCGGCAGTCCTTGGATAAATAACCTGATCATCTCCTTTAAGAGGCTTCTGTCCCCTCCGACAATGGCCATAAGTTTTGTCATATCGATTAAATCCATACCGCCATGGGAAACCGCGTTGTGAGAAGATTCTGCAACGCCGGTCAATTCGTCGATGACTTCAAAGAGTTTTTCCGAAGTAATGGGTTTGGCCACATATCCGTCCACACCTGCTTTAAAAAGGTCCATTCGATCATTTCTCAATTCCTTGCCTGTCATCGCTATGATTGGGAGACGGCTGCCAGTGCCTGCTTCGTTCTTTCTGATGGCGGCGGTGGCATCAATTCCGTTCATCACCGGCATCTCAATATCCATAAGGACCAGGTCAAAATTATTTTTTACCAGCATATCTAAAACTTCCTGCCCATTGCAAACTGTAACCACCATATGGCCACGTTTTTTAAGAAGCCCCTCAAACAGCGCCTGGTTGGCCGGATCGTCTTCTGCCAGCAGGACACGAAGATACTTCCGGCCTTCTCGAATGGAATGGCGTGTAATTAACTGTGAGGTTTCCGCCTTGACTCCTGATCGACCCAGAGCAGTTTGAATGGCCTTGAGTAAATCTTTTTGGCTTAGCGGTTTACTGAGGTATGCGGTAATACCAAGTTCACGGCAGCGGGCCGCGTCTCCTCGCTGTCCCATAGAGGTGAGCATGACTACTTTAACTTCGGCCAGTGCGGGGTGCTGTTTAATTTGGCTTACAAAATCAAAACCGTCCACGCCTGGCATGTGCGCGTCCACCAGAATTAGGGCGTACGGTTTTTGCGCCTGCTGGGCTTGCTTCAATGTTTCCAGAGCCTTGGATGTGTTATCCGCTTCATCGGGTTTCATCCCCCAATCAGCCAATGTCTTTTTAAGAATATCACGGCTGGTGGCGTTGTCATCGATCACCAGAACGCTCAAACCTTTAATTAAGGTTAAATCTTCCTGCGTGGGTTCCGCGTACCCTTTGCCCATACCAAAACGAACCGTAAAGTAAAAGGCGCTGCCTTTCTTCTCCTCTGATTCGATCCAGATGCGGCCGCCCATCATTTCCACGAGCCTTTTTGAGATTGTCAAACCCAGCCCGGCTCCGCCGTACTGGCGTGTGGTGGAACCGTTAGCCTGGGTAAAGGCGGAAAAAATTGTTTCTTGTTTTTCAATTGGCACACCAATGCCGGTGTCTGATACGGAAAATCGCAACACGACCTCATTTTCTGTCTGAGAATCGATTGTAATTCTGAGTACAACCTCGCCCTGATTAGTGAACTTGATGGCATTGTCAACCAGATTGGTGATAACCTGCCTAAGACGTCCGGGATCGCCAACCAGGGCCGATGGTACTTCAGGATCGATGTGATAGGCCAATTCCAGGCTTCTGGCTTGGGCGGCCTGAGCCTGTGTATTCATAGTCAGGGCCATGCTTTCACGAAGATCGAATTCAATCGCCTCGATTTCGAGTTTTTTGGCCTCAACTCTCGACAGGTCGAGTATATCGTTTAGTAATCTTAAAAGATTTTGAGCTGAATATTTTACTAGCTTAAGATTCTCCCGCTGTTCCGGCTCAAGCTCCGAGTCCAGAACGAGTTCGGTCAGGCCGATAATGCTGTTCATGGGCGTACGAATCTCATGACTCATATTGGCTAAAAACTCGCTCTTGGCATCGCTGGCGTTTTCAGCCTCTTTTTGGGCCAGTTTTGCCTTCCGTTGAAGCTTTTCAGCGTTAAGGACCATCTGGCGCAGTTCCTCTTCCGCTCTTTTTAGCCGACTTATATCCTGGATATTTATGATATGATAAAGGATGCTTCAAATAACGGGGAAGACAGTACCATTCTTACGGATATGTACGGATTCAAAGCGATACCGTGACTTTTCATTTACCGTGCGAATATGCCTTTTAAGAGCCAACCTATCTTGAGGGGTGAAAAGATCGATGAACGGCAAACCTTTCAGTTCCTCAACCTCATAGCCGTAAAGTCTGGCAAAAGCGGGATTGACCTCAAGAAGCTTATAATCAGCAGGATCGGTGACCGCCAGTCCCCATCCCGCATGATGAAAGGCTTGAGTTTGTCTAATCAGGGTTTTATTTTCGTGATTGGGCGCTTGCTTTTTTTTCATAGTAATTTATCCGACGCTCATAAATTTTTAACCCGATTGTAGGCGGAGGTCATATATCTGTAAAGTATATAAATTGACACATAACTTGTAATCAATCACCAAAACATCCGGGCGATTCCCTTCTCTATCGCCAGCTTCGGTTTTGTTGTACATCATGTCAAACCTCTTGGGCAAAATGAAAATATTTATGGGAATCGCTTTATCTTCTTATACTGACATAGACTCTTGATTGTTCAGTTTTTAGTTAACCTTTAAATTCTACCATATTATGACCTTAATTTTACATGGCATTCGTTGATAATGCCTTGCGCTTTTTCACGTAATTTGAGAGCAAATTCATCACCGCGATCGAGCATACGTTCGATGGCGGAAAGCGTGTCATAATAAAGGTTCCAACCCAGGTGTTCTTTTTCATAGGCCTGCTTGAGCATGCTGTTTTCCCCCTGAATGAAATCGAGCGCGTCCAAAATACGCTTTGCTCCGTTTTCAATAAATTCAAATCCTTCATTTTCCTGATCGGAATTATAGAAGGAGGCCGCCTTGAGGGCGAAACGCAAATAGACTACGGTTGTTGGAATTTTTGAAATGAAGCAACCGGTGAACGGGTCCTGAAAATTTTTCAGGGCAGCGATATCGTTTGTAATGGCGCGAGCGTATGCTGAAAAGTAAAGAATACGAATATAGTCACCTATGAGTTTGCCCACATGAGCGGACCGGATGGCTTCTTGAGCGAACATCTCCTTATTATGACTCATGACAAGTCCATCTTTGTGGACATAAGCGAGTTTTTTACTTTCATTGGGGAAAACGGAAAGGATGTACGCCTGATCCTCAGCTCTTCCGATAAAAGAGGGTGTAAAGGGGCGATTAGTCCCGCCGGTAACATGGACTCTTTGAATGCAGGTTTGAACACCGTCAAATTTATTTGAGTTGTAACGGGTCATCATCTCCGCTTCGGTTGAACACGCTTGAGGCAGCGTGCTGAAGAAAATGAATTCATCTGGATCAAAGGCGCGATTTGGATATTTCACATCAGGGGTGAATAGCGATTTTTCGATATCCGCCGCGTTAACCAGGAATCCGGCAATCATTCCCAGTTCAACAGGCTGTCCATAATCATCAAAGCCGCTTGCTCCCCAGAGCGGCGTTTTGAAATGATCAAAAGCGGATGCTCCTGTTTCCTGCATAAGTTTTTCCTGCGGAAAGGTCTGATCCAGGTCAATTTTAAAGGTAGCTTTTACTTCCGGCTGGATCAGGATGCTCCAGAGCGCGGCGACCGCTTTGAGGAAGCTGTAGTGCCGGCCATATTCACCATCCACGCCGAACACCTCAAAGAGTTCCCCGGGGTGGGTATGCCGCAGGTACGATTTAGCCGCCGGAGTGAGAACCTCCTCGATCAGTCGTCTGGTATCGGCCTCGGTGAAAAGGTAAACATCGATATTTGACAAGCTGCTGAAGCGGGAAAGCTCATCTTCCAAATATTTTTTAACCAGATCATGGATTCCCCGATGGGTAACGGAAACCGAGAGGAGGCATTTCAGGCGTGCGTCTGGCAAGGCGTTACCATAACGCTTTTCAAACTCAAGAGCCTGACTTAAACCGCTTAAACCGTGAAGAACCTCATTCTTTTCCGGTTCAATGCCGATCTGAATGGGGTGGTCATACCAGAAAAGCTGCGGCTCGCTGATGGCTTGGTGAAGTTTCTTTTTAATCGATTCGCTCAAAGGCAGATCGTCAATAGATTTCGATGCCTGGGGGAGCGTGAAAAGAACATTCGATGTGAAAAGTATTTCCTGCGCCGGGTTGCAGATCGGGTTTGTGCTTGGCGCCGTGATCTTGACGGCCCTTTTATTTCGCAAGGAATCCTGACAGCCCTGTTTATCTTCCAGTATGCCTGTCGCCTCCGGGAAAAAGACAGACCATATTTTCTCTGCCGCCTCCTCAGTGTTATCTCTGCTTATCCCTCCCGCGATCCATTCTGACAGGCCCCTCAACCGGTTAGAGAATTCTGAGTCTTGCTGACACAAAGTCTCGATTTCCTGGTGAATCAATCGGATTCCGTTTAAGTAAAATTTTGCCGCGTAACCCCATGCGGGTGAGTCCAGCATATGGGTGAGGTATTGTTTTGCCTGTTTTGATGCCGGGTGTTTGCTTCCGGCCAGGGTTATAAGAAAAGAGGCGTTAAGGTTTTGAGCGATACTCGCGTCATCAGTCCTTTCTTCATGAAAGTGCTTCTTAGGGTCTAACAAATAGAATGTGTCTTCTGAATCTCCCGGTTGTATCAAGGCCGAGATAATGGTTTCAAATTGGTTAATCATTGTCTGTTTTGCGTTGGATAGTTTGTTAAAAAAATTTTCCCCGGCACGGTTTGTATTTTAAAAGTCCGTGGAACTTATGAAAATCGCATCAGGGTTTGAAGATTGCCAAAAAGTTCCTCGTTTACAACCATTGCAGATACATGAACTCTGTTTGCGGCAGGAACCATTTTTTTAATAAATTTATTCCCTTGTATCTAAGACTAACATATTTGAACGCCTGATCCCTAATTTTTCTTTAGGGTCATCACCTACCAGCGAGGCGTTTAGGTTTTTTTAGTTTAATGTAGCGGTAGGTTCAAGGTTGATCCGGGCACACATTTACCACGTTGCGCTTTATGGCAAACATTCTAGCTCGTTCTATGAATATCAAGTCATTAAAAGGTGGGATTATCAGGAAGAGACCTCTGCAAAACCAGTAATTTTGTTGAAATCGCGGAAGGCGAAAATTTAACCCGCAGGAATATGTTAAATATTTCGAGGACTTAAATTTGAGACTGACATATACCGTTGCAGCGTCAGCGAAACGGTGTTCATGAGTTCGGCTAAAGGACGAAGTTTTGCAGAGGTCTCAGGAAGGACTCAACTCTTAACCGGGCTTAAAATTTTTAAGCCTGAGGGAGTTGCTGACCACGGATACGGAACTCATGGCCATGGCCGCTGAAGCCACCACAGGCTTGAGAAGCAGGCCGAAGAAAGGATAAAGCAGTCCGGCCGCGATGGGTATCCCGATAGTATTATAGATGAAAGCCCAAAAAAGATTCTGCTTGATAGTGCGCATGGTGCGCCGTGAAAGCTGGATAGCCGTGATCACGCTTCTAAGGTCGTCTCGAATAAGGGTGATGTCGCTTGCTTCCATGGCCACGTCCGTGCCGGTGCCGAGAGCGATGCCCACGTCCGCCATAGCCAGGGCCGGGGCATCGTTGATGCCATCACCTACCATGGCCACGACCTTACCTTGGTCCCTAAGCCGTTTGACTTCACCGGCTTTCTCACCGGGCATGACTTCCGCCAGAACACGGTCTATCCCTATCTGCCGGGCTATTGCCTCAGCGGTTTTATGATTGTCGCCGGTAAGCATAATAACCTCAAGCCCGATATTTTTTAACTCATTCACGGCTTGAACCGAATTTTCCTTGAGTGTATCCGCCACAGCCAGTATACCGGCGGCCTGCTCATTTACGGCCACGAACATGGGGGTCTTGCCTTCATCAGCCAGCTGAGCCGCTTGAGCCTCAGCTTCGCCAAGTTCAATCTTCCGGTCAACCATGAGCTTCGCATTCCCCAGGAGCACCAGCCTGCCATCCACCCTGGCTTCGACACCCTGACCGGGGATAGCCTCAAAATTTTCGGCTGACCCCAGTGACATATTTTCTCCCTCAGCCGCTTTTACAATGGCCTCACCCAGGGGGTGTTCCGAATTTTTTTCCACGGCGGCCGCGAGCACAAGAATGTCCTCTTTTTTAAAACCGTTTAAGGCCAGCACGTCGGTAACTTCAGGCTCGCCTTTAGTCAGCGTACCGGTTTTGTCGAAGATAATCGTGTTGATTTTGTGGGCGGTTTCAAGGGACTCACCACCCTTGATCAAGACACCGTACTCCGCTCCCTTGCCAGTACCGACCATAATCCCGGTGGGCGTTGCCAATCCCAAGGCGCAGGGACAGGCGATGATTAAAACAGAAACAAAATTCAATATGGCTAAGGTAAACGCTGGTTTGGGTCCAAAGAAAAACCAGACTATAAAAGTGAGGATCGCCAGACTTATGACGACGGGCACAAATATTGAGGCCACCTTGTCGGCTAGTCTCTGGATGGGGGCTTTTGAGCCCTGGGCATCCTGAACGAGTTTTATGATCTGAGCCAGAGCTGATTCAGCGCCCACACGCATGGCTTTAAATGTGAAGGAGCCGGTTTTGTTTATAGTGGCGCCGATGACTTCATCACCCCGGTGTTTCTCGACCGGAATGGATTCACCGGTAAGCATAGCCTCGTCAACGCTGGAGGATCCCTCTGTGATAATCCCGTCTACAGGGATTTTCTCCCCAGGCCTGACAATAATCAAATCACCGGGTTTGACCTCGTCCACAGGCACGTCCACCTCCTGACCGTTATTAATGACCCGGGCGGTTTTGGGCGCCAGCCCCATAAGCGTTTTTATGGCGTCGGAGGTGCGGCCTTTGGCACTGGCTTCCAGCATGCGGCCAAACAGGATCAGGGTGATGATAATCGCTGTTGTATCAAAATAAACATGAACTTCCAAACCGCTGGCCGTGAAAACTGAAGGCGCGAAAGTGGCCGTGGTGGAGTAAAGGTAAGCCGCCATAGTGCCAAAGGCCACCAAGGTGTTCATGTCCGTGGTTTTGTGCCTGGCCGCGCTGATAGCTCCTTTAAAGAACCTCCCGCCAGCCCAAAACAACACCGGAGTGGTCAGAACGAAAAGGACATAGAACATGATCTGGCGATCAATTTTATTAAAAAGAGGAATAAACCCCTGCATGGAGCCGGCCAGAATGATAACGGCGAGAACGGCTGAAAAACTGACCTGGGTTTTAAGCTTTTTGAATTCTTTTTCCCGAGCTTCTTTTTCAACGTCGACCAGTTCAGCCGATTCGCGTCCTCTGTATTCGTAACCAGCTTCTTCAATCGCCTTTTTAAAATCGGCAATATTGATTGTTCCGGGGTCAAACTTAACAGTAGCTCTTTCCGTAGCCAGGTTTACAGCGGCTGCTTCCACGCCCGGGAGTTCGGCCAGGGCTTTCTCAACTCTGCTGACACACGCGGCACAGGTCATGCCGCCCACGGAAATGGTCACCCTGGAACCCTCAGGCTCCAGGACCTGGTATCCGGCCGACTCGACCGCGTCCTTCATTTCCTGAAGACTGACCTGATCTATATCGAATTTGACGGTGGCCTTTTCAGTGGCGAAATTGACATTGGCGTCTTCCACGCCAGGAAGATCGCCTAAGGCCTTTTCAACACGTCTGACACAGGTGGCGCAGGTCATGCCGCCAATCGGAATCGAGGTCGAAGAGACTTTTTCAATGGCATCTAAATTCTCTTCTGATATGGGGTTACCCGGTTCGTTCATAGTCATAATCCCTCTCTAGGGTGACGCTTCCTTTCTGGATTGATTCCAGACTCATCGCATAAATTATATCCAGCAATATTCGATTTTACAAATTTAAGTAAAGTAATAGAATTTAAGTCACCACCTGAATAATATGAAGGCCACTGATTTCCCGCACTGTTTTCTGGAAGAAAAAGAATGTGTTCCTGTGGTTTTCCTCCTGCGGTAAAGGCCGTCTCATAAAAGAGCCATTTGCGTTGTATGTAACGGGTTGAAATTGATAGTCATCGAGGTGCAGCAGGAATAATTTTACCCCAAATATTCATTAAAGGGGGGGGTATTTTTAAGGGATTTAAGGTTATTTAACAGAGATTGACCCCAAAAAAGGTAAGCGTCCTTAAGTAATTGATGTTATAATGGTTTTACAAAAAAAAAGACATCA
>JAFDLS010000192.1 GCA_019306365.1 Deltaproteobacteria bacterium | reverse complement strand
AAGGGCTTCAGGCTTTCTAACATCGAGTCGTCCCATGCGCGCGGCCTCAGTGGCGCTTATCTGGTTGAAGAGCAGCATGGCCATGGTGCTTATTGGTATAACCAATTGCGGGTCCTCAGCGCAGTGCTCGATGGCCGCCTTTCCTCCCGTCGCATCAACCTTCCACCTTCCCTGGTTCCAGGGACACAATTCATCTTGTATTTCAAAAATAAGCGTGCCCTCCCCGTCATAACCTCTTTGGGGAATAGTTCTTTCGATATCCACTATCCGCGCTAGTAAGCCATCATATGAGGTACTGTGCAGCATCCGGGGTTCTAACAACAAATGCGGCAGGGGATCATCCAATGGCGCTCGCCAAACAATGTTTCGGACCAGGTTCATGGCGGCAAGGACATTCCATATTTCCCGGTACGCTAAAGCCGTGAGCCAGACGAAATCGCGAATTACTAGCTTTTGCCACGGCTCGGTCGGATTACCCGTGGTGTGAGGTTCCATGGTGTAAATCATATAACCCAGAGGTTCACCAGCCTCTTCATACACAATCTTGCCCAGCAAACTTCGTGGGGTAGTTGGCGGAGTTAAATACATTTTCCAGGCTATCTTGCTCCGATGGAGGTATCCGGTCCGTTCAGCGCAAAACCGCCGGTATAGATCTGATAACAATTCCAATTCGTCGTCACCCACTTCCCTGAAAGAGCCTGAAGCCGAATGTTCCGTGTGGAATTGAATGTATCGGGGTTCAATATTATATTCATTGAACGAGGATACAATGGCATATCCAAAACGATGATAGATAGACGCCTGGCTGGCATACAACAGCGCTATAGCCTGCTCGCGTTTTTCCCGAAGAAGCTCAAAATGAGCCTTGGTGATCTTTCGCAGGTTCCCGTGGCCCCGGTAAATAGGCCGTGTTCCCACCATGGTAACTCCAGCGGCAGCCACACTCTCCCCGTTAAACCTCATGTTAAACGGCCAGGCGGCATATGATGTGGCCAGTTTACCATCTTCAAAGGCGCACAATGTCCATTCTGGGCGCATCGGGCTTTCTGGTTCATCTGCTGGCGGTAAGAAAACAATCTTGGGGATAGCTTTTAAATCTTCCATTTCTTCTGGCCGGACCGGTCTGATTTCTAGTGTCATAATTTTCGTTCCTCGCTGTTGACTTGAAACATTAACCTTTAATACTCCGTTTATCTTCCATCAAAGTCCCTCGGGAAACATGCGCAGCATTGCTTTTGAAAACATCGAAGCCGGTATTTCATTAGGAATTCAGCAGCAAATAAAACCTGTATTTTAAAAGAGTCAAAAAAAAACCCGCTGCTTGGCGGGGAAGGCAAAATAACTTATATAAATGAATACAGTTACAATCCACCCATCCAAGGGACACCGCTGCTACGCGCGTAGATTTTCCTGGCAGATGACAAACCGTATCTCATAAATTGCTCTCCTTATATGTTGGGAAAATACATTTTCTTTTTTTTATGTCAAGCAAAAATTGATCCGTTTAATAAAAAATGTTAAAAGTAGATATCAAAGCAAGCTTAGAAATGACGCAAGTCTACCAAAACAGAATTGAGTGCGGCGAGGGCGAAGGAAATAAATTATCACTAACAGGCGGGTTATTAAAATGGCAGGTAATGAAAAGCGTAGAAGGGTTCGAATTCAATATCAGGCTGACGTGACCGTGATTGGACCTAACGGGACTCTAACGAATTTACATACCCGTGACATTAATCTCAGGGGCCTTTTTATTGAAACACAGGAGAAATGGAACAAGGGCGCGCCGGTCGATATAATATTGGATTTAAGCGGCGACTCTAACGAAAAACCCCTATCCATAAAAGGTGAAATCGCTCGCGTGACACCTGACGGGATGGGGATAGCGTTTTCAGCGCTTGAAATGGATGATTTTTTCAATCTGCAGCAGTTTGTTTCGCGCCATAGAAAAACCATCGAGGGCGGGTCATAAACCTGACGTCAAGCCTTTTTATCTTGTGCTGTATAAAAGCCATCTCAAAAAAGTTTGTTTACCCTAACTCATGTTCACCGCCAGCGATGCCGCAAACAAATTCATCATGCTCATCCAATTTGATAACCATAAACCGGACAAGGGTTTTGTTTCCATACTTTTCGATTGCCCTCTCCACTAAATTACGATATCCTGAAATGATAGATCTCTGGTCACCTTCATTTTTCACGCTCAGGATGGTCACCTGTTCGTCTTGAGGGTAATGGTTTACCATATAGCCAAATACACTGCCCACGTATTTTGCCTTATGCCCATCTTTCTTTAACTGTTTAACCAGGTTTTTAGCTCCCTTTGGATCTAATACATCTTCGATAGGTGGTGAATAACTCATGATCTGAACCCCTTCTGGTTTTGAGATTTAGGCTCTTAATTACAATCAAACCCCATGTGCCTGGTACTCTATTATGATAACCACCCTATAGGAAAGGCTTGTCAAGCGTCAATTGAAATTTATTTACTGTTGGAGGGTCAGCTTTGGATCTGAAGGAGGGGTTATGACTTTAATATTTTTATCGGTCGTCGCGAGATATGCCGGTTCTATCTTTCGTGATGTCAAATCCTGTAACGTATCCGGTGAGTAAAGTGATTCCACCGGCAATCTTTTTCATCTCAGCCTTACTTATCTTTGCGTCTACCCGCATACTCCACAAAGGCGTCCGCTTCGGCGAGGGCCTGGTCCATGATGGAGATGCCTTCGTCGATTTCATCCTGTTTGACAATTAGAGCCGGAGCTATGGCGATTACGTTTGACGGGTTGGCGGCCATGGCGATCATCCCCAATTCAACCAGCTTTTTCGCAACCGCCAGCTTGGGATTCGTGCCAGGGAGTACCTTTGCCTTTAAAGGAATCAAAGGCTCCCTGGTTTTTTTATTCTTCACAAGTTCCAGACCCACAAAAAGTCCCAGTCCTCGCACATCCCCAATACAGGGATGCTTCTCTTTGAGTTCCAAAGCTCTCTGCAGAAGATATTTCCCCATTTTCTCCGCATTCTCAATCAGAGAGTCTTCCTGGTAAACCTGTATCACCCTGATGGCCGTTGCGCAAGCCAGGGCGTGACCCGCGTAAGTGGCCCCATGACTGAAAAACTGTTCTTTGAATCGATCACCAATGTGTTGCCTGGCGACAGCCGCGCCCAGCGGGACATATCCGGCTGAAATTCCCTTGGCCATGGTCATGATATCCGGGACGACATCCCAGTGATCCATAGCGAACCACCTGCCAGTGCGGCCGAACCCGCTCATGACCTCATCAGCGATCATGAGGATTCCCCATTTGTCACAGATCCGTCTCAGAGTTGGAAAATACTCATCCGGCGGTACGACAAGGCCATTTGACCCGGTAACAGGCTCAAAGATAATTCCTCCCACCTTTTCGCTCCCGCCTTCCAGCTCGATCACCTCATCGATAAACTTAACGCATCTAAGATCACATTCGGGATATTTTTGCCCAAACATGCAGCGGTAACAGTATGGCAGAGGCACGGGCACCCAGTCCGTTCCACCGAGAGTTTGCGCCCAATTTCGAGGATCCCCCGCGGAAAGTGTCATGGAGGCGGTTGTGGCGCCGTGATAAGACCTGTAGCGCGTCAGTATCTTCCGGCGGCCAGTATACTGGTGGCAGATTTTTACCGCCGCCTCGTTCGCTTCCGTACCGCCAAGGGTAAGGAAACTTCGTGAAAGATCGCCGGGTGTAATTTCAGCCAGTGTTTTTGCTAAAAGGGCCCTGGGCCCGGTCGAAAAAGTAGGGGCGAAGGAACAAAGAGTTTTCGCCTGTTCGCACAAGGCTTCTACAACGCGCGGATCCTGATGGCCAATGTTATGACTCACGAAACATGAGCTGAAATCCAGGAACTCCCTGCCATCTTCGTCCATGAACCGCAGACCTTTTGCAGACACGATTCTTTTGGGGGCCGAGTCAGGTTGAAAAGACCAGGAATGAAAAATATGGTCTACTTCATAGCGATCCAGGTCTTCCTTCTTGGTTGATATACCTTTTAAATTCATCATTTCTCGTCCCTCACATTTCTTAATCAGTAGGTCAGTATTTCATGCCCTGATTCGTTATTGAATAAATAGACGACAGAAAAAAGTTCAATCTTTCAAGGAATCTTTATCTTTATTGAAGAGACCACTCTAGTCTGCTTGTTTATACAAAGTCGCGAATTTATCGTCAAGCTATTCATTGGGGTGATTGCCAAAAATAAGTTCCAGTAAATCCAAAGATAGCGAAAACATAGCCAAGCACCCGGATACTTTGTCAGCCGTTTTGATATTATCGGTCGAGACCTCTGCAAAACTTCGTCCTTTAACCGAACTTATGAGCGCCGCTTCACTGACGCTGCAGCGGTTTTGAGCGCCGCTTCACTGACGCTGTAGCGGCATATGTCAGGCTCAAGATTAAGTCCTCGAAATACTTGGTAATATTCCTGCGGGTTAATTTTTCGCCTTCCGCGATTTCAACAAAACTACTGGTTTTGCAGAGGTCTCCGGTCATAATTTCCAGCGTGCCCAAAGCGGCTGATGAGTTGAAAAATATTTAATAAGCTTGTTTGCGGATTGCTGAATATTAAATAAATATCCCAACAGCGGTTCGCGGCACCACTCCGATACCACCCTTTGTGTATAAATTTAATGTTTTTACGCAAATCTGAAGGCGCCTCAAAGACAAACAACCGGCCAAAAGCCGATAATAAGGGGATCAATCGATAATTTCCCCGCCTCCAATGATTGAATTTTGAGAATTTGTCTGCTATAACATGAAATCAAAACAGGGAGACAGAAGGGGCGTAAGTCCACCCTGTTTATACACCCGGCTCTAAGATCGACAAGTCAATGCCCGAGACATATCATGTAAGGTACTTGTCTGGTATTAGATTAATGATTGATGCGCCTGTAGCTCAGCTGGATAGAGCAACGGACTTCTAATCCGTAGGCCGC
>JAFDLS010000191.1 GCA_019306365.1 Deltaproteobacteria bacterium | reverse complement strand
TCGTCGGGTTCAAACTCGAACTGAAAATAAAATCTTAAGGCGCCGACTATGCGTTTTGCCACCATAACCGGGAATCCGCACACGGCTTCGATGTTTTCTTCGGCTGCCTGTTCAGGATACTGGACTCGCTCATCCTCCTCAATACGGTAGATGATCATGGGCTTACCGGTTTCAACCTCCTTCAGCCTTCGATTCTCGGAGATGGGACCCTTGTTCAGATAGTCCGAGCTTAGCCCAAACCCACTGACGTGCTTAAGGGTTTTAGTTTCATTGTCCAGTAACCATAAGGCGCAGCCCTTGGCATAGGTGCCCTGGGCGGCGCTTTTGACCAGATTTTGAAAAACCTCATCCAGATTTTGAGTGGAATGCATGCTGTGAATTGAGCGTAGAACCGCCTGAAATGAAGAGAAGTAGAAACTTTTTTTCAAGGCCAGGCCAGCCAGGTTGGCCAGGCCTTCAAAAATTGTCAGCCTGTCCAGGTCCGGCTCGTAGGTTTGATCAAAATAAAGCCTTAACGCCCCGACCAGCAAATTTCCCGCCTGCAGAGGCAGTCCTATAATGCTTTTAATCCCTTCTCTGGCGGCCTCTTCTTTGTACTGTATCCGTTCGTCTTGAGTAGCGTCGAGAATTACCACCGGTTCCCGCTGCAGGGTTTCTCCCAGGCTCTTGTCTGCTGCCACGGGCCCTTTATTCAGGTAGAACTGGCTCAACCCGCAGGCTGCGGAGCTTTTCAGCGTTTTAGTGCCATGGTCGTACAGCATCAAACTCGCACCCCGGGCGCCGAAAAGCTGCGCCGCGTTTTCGACGATAGCTTCCGAGGTTCTCATAACGCTAAGCGATCCGTGGATTTCGGTTAAGGTTTTGACAAACTTCTCAAAAAATTCCTGACTCACCATCATAATAAATAAATTCCCTTCAGTTGGTGAATATTAATCCTTTCGGGTGGCTCAGTGTGACTCTTTGCCCCCCAAATGGATAGATCGGAATTTAAAAATTAAGAGCGCCCGAGTTGCTTGATCTAAATCTTATAAGAGAATACCCTCAAAAGGGAGTAGTTTCAATATAAATTATTTTTTCCAAAATGATTCGCAAAAAAATTCAGGTTTTGAGGCGGTGTTATTTACGAGAAGATGTAATTCCGGCGGGACTGAATTTCAATTGAGGCTTTGCCGCCGGCCCCGTTAAATAAAAATTTATCCTCGTTTTCGGCTTGTTAGCCGGACCAAGATTAACCGTACCGCTCAGATTGAGGAAAGGGTTTTTAAAGTTTCTGATTTGTCCTTTTAATCTCATATTCATATCCTGACTATTCAGGTCGAGACTATCCACAATAAGCTTGTCGCCGTCTATATTGAAATTAACCTCCAAAAGGTTAAAATCGATTTCGACTTTGGGAAGATTAGTAATTGGACGTCCAACAAAACGGCCCCTTTTAATTCTTATTTTTCCGGAACCACTTTGCGGAAAAATATCGCCCTCGCCGCAGACAGAGCTTTGCCCCTGTAACGTCCCTGACAGGCTAACCGTCCCGTTTCCGCCAGTCAGGCTGAAACCCGGAAAGTTTATCTTGGTGAGGGTCAGACAGAATTTTTTAGAGCCGAATATTTTATAATCTAACCGGCCTTTCACTTCACCTTCCCAGGCCGCTGCCTCCAGGTGAGCGGTTACCCTCCCGCGCAAAAGCCGCGTTGGTTTCAGCTTGATCCTGACCTTGGTCGATTTAAACAACCGCAAAGGTTCGGCGGTTTCAGCCATACTGATATTCAACTTATTTATACTAAGGGAAAATGGCGTTTCAGGTTTAGGCGCGTTGAACTCCAGCCGCAAGGGTGTCGAGACCTCAATGTGATTTTTAATCAACTCGGTGATGTCATCGAAAGGGAATTCGTAAAAGGCCGAGATCAGCGCTACCGCCGCGATATAAACCGCCAGCGCCAGCGCGATAGGCAGTTTGTGCCAGTTTGAGGTCATCGGTTAGGCGGGTGTCGCGACGCGTAAGGTCACGTCAAGCTGATTTGGGGTGAGATAACGAGGCCGAATCCGGAGGTTGTTTATAAATAGCACCTTGTCGCTGGTTTCGATGCGATATAGAAAACGAACCAGTTCTTTCAGGCCGATGCCCGATAACCTGACATCAAACTCGACCATGGCAGCCTCTTCGGCACTAGCCGAGGTCATGGGGGTCATAGATTCAATGTTTTCCTCCAGACCGGCTTGTCGAGCCAGTGTCTCCAGATAGCTGAAAGGCGCGAAATCCTTGCCTCTGGCCTGGACCCTGGTCTTTAGCTGTGCCTGTTTGTTGGACAGAGCCTGATACTCTGCGGCCAGAGACCGCATCTCAACCAGATTTTTCTCCAGCCGGCTGGTGACAACCTTGAGCCGGTCCCGCCGGTCGGCAAGTGGGGCGAGTAAAAAGAGATAGACACCCACGCAGAATATGATAACAAGGCCGACGGAAACTACGATGATTTCTCTTTGGTTAAGTTTCATTTCGCCTGCCTCTTCAATGTAAGCTTAAAAGTAAGTTTTCGAGTAACCGGGTCCATTTTTGCCCCGCCCACCGTGACCTCACTGAAAAAAGGCAAACTGACCAGCTCGGTTTTAAGACGGTCAAGATCTTCGAAATTTCCGCCCTCCCATTGGAGTTCCAGAGTTTGGGTCGTAAGGGAGAATTCCAGGAGACGCATTCCTTCCCGTGTCTTGGCAACTCGGCTTATTTCCAGGATCAGGTTCAAAACCCGCCTGCGTTCGGAAGTGAGCCCGGTGACTCCTGAACGGGCCTGTTCCACCTTCTGACGGAGTTGGGCCAGGGGAGAAACGATCCTGGTTGTTTCCGGGGACGCGTCTTTAAAGATGCGGTTAATTTCCGATTTGACCTCATTATAGCGACGGTTTTGATGGCGGTAATCTAAAACAAGGGAGCCCAAACTGATAAGAGCGATCAACAACAACCCGCAGGCCATCAGGATCAGGGGTTTCCGGTGGCGTGCCAGGGCCTGCTGTGGGGCAAGCTCTCCCTGGCGAAGGTTGGGCCTTGTCCTGGGAGTGATCCCCAGTATGGCCAGGCCTGCCGTGGTTACCAGTTCCGGCTCCAGACCGGGAAGCGGGTTGGTGATATCCGCTTCCCGGTTGAGAACCTGGACTTCGAGTCCTAGACGTGTGCTCAAGAATTGAGGCAGACCGAGGGTGTGGGCCCCGCCTCCGGTTAAAAGTATGATCGGCGCCGGTTCATCCGGGTCTGTCAGGGAAGCGGCCAGCGTGCGTTCGATCTCAGCGATCAACAACTGCCATGCCTCTCTTAAAATCGCGGCTGCTTCGGAGGTCTCTTTGTCACCCAGGCCGGTCTTTCGTTTTAACGCTTCAGCCTCAGACATGTCTCTGTTTTGAGCTTCGGCCAGGGCTTGAGTCAGATTCAATCCGCCAAAAGGCACCGTTCGGGAAGTGATGGCGCGGCCTTGATGAAATAAAGCCATGCCGGTCTGACTGGCTCCCAGATCAAGAATGAGCCTGGACCGGTGGGGAGGGTCGCCTTGAAACAGATACTTCCCAACCGCGATAAGTCCCAGGCTGTCTGGCAGAATCGTGTCTGGATTTAAACCCGCCGCCTGGATGTTTTCCATAGCCGATGACACAGCCTCCGGTTCAGCGGCAAAAGCAATGGCCGGCTCCCCTTTAAGCGCGTTTTCCGTTAGCGGCAGATAGTCAAAAAGAAGGTCTTCAACTCTCGCCATAACCAGCGGTTCGATTATGTAAGGCAAGGCTTGGCGGATCTTGTCCGATCGGCCAAACGGTAGGTCAAAAAAGTGTAACCTGGACGAAAGAGCCCGGACGTTGCCCACCAGCCGTGTCCGTTCTTGCATGATCAGTCTGGCGGCTTCGCGCAGGGCGGCTTCTATCTCGGCTGGATGCGCGGGGCGGTCGGCTTGAAAATCAGTCGAGACCGAATCGATAATTTCAAATCCCTTTTCGGATTTGACGAGCCGTACGGCCCTCACCGTTCCGGCCCCCACGTTAAGGCCCAGCGCTTCATTCGAACTCAAGATGTCTGTAAAAAATCTAAGCGCCAAGAAACCACCTCAGCCGGTTTTGTAGTAAATTAAACTGATTCCCTTATCGTCTCTTTTAATAATTGCCGTGACTACTATTCGAGCCTGACGGAACAGACCTTCTATACGGACAATGAAATGACTGCTTTTAACCGAGATTAAACCGAATATATTATTAAAAAGTTCCGGATCCAAGCCAAATTTATCTCGCAGTTCCTCCGGTGCCTCAAAGGTATTAGATTCCCGGTATTTTAATATCTCCTTTGCCAGACTCTCAGTCAAGTCCTCATTAAGGCTCATGAGAACCATGTAGTCGGCCGTGTTGATATTTATGCGGCCGCGATTGTTCGATTCATCCGGGTAGGCGGTGACCAGTTCGGCCAGGCCGCGTTTCTTATCGGTTCCATAAACATTTTTAGATGTAAACCCCTTGATCAGTGTTAACTGGCCCGGTGTATCAAGCGGTCCGTTTGCGCAGGGATAAGGCTGGGCAAGGGATAGGTAGTCATGATTTTCAGCGCTTATATTGGAACGGGATTCGTCATCCGGGTCGAGCCAATCCAAAATAGGCTCCACCAGGACCGGTTCGATTTCGAGCAATTCAAACAAACGCTCTACCTGAGCTCGCCTTTGTGTATCCACTACGCCCTGATTGTTAAGGAGTGTATTGAGGTTCACGCGGCGGGAAAGATCCTCGATCGTTCCCTTAAAACTGCCTTCCTCGAAAAGCATACTGGCCATGGCCGCGAATCGGTTGAAATCAGCCCAGGCAGGGCTATGGCCCCTTTTAGGCCGGCTTGGGCAAGGATTTCGGCCTGGGCCAGCGTATAGGTGTTATCAGCCACACGCGCTTCAAGGTTCGCCATTCTGATGAAAGAAAGGGCCGAGGCGGACAGCAGCCCTGTTACCAGCAGGGTTATCAGAAGGGCGATACCCTTTCTGGCCTTTAAATGAGCGGGCCAGAGGCCATGAAATCGCGGGCGATTCACAGGAGATTCTCCCAACCGGCAGGGATCGCGATAGTTTTGAGCTTAGGCCAAGACAGGGGCAGGGCAATCACCGTGGTAAAAGTTTCTTTCCTGTCCGGTGTTGAGGTCAGGGTCAGGCTGATTTTAACGGCATGAGGCAGTTCGGAAGATTTCTTGGCCTGCCATGAGGACATTTCCTGGCCTAACTGGTTGATATAACTTATCTCAAAGCTGTTCAGCGCTCGGGTCAGGATGATCTTTGACCCGCCTTCCTTGATTTCGCCGTCTGGCGTTCTGTCTTGACGGCGCACCAGGGTAAAATCATCATCTTCTTCGTTTTCTATCGTTCGATACCCCACCTCAACCAGTTCCAATCCGGGCGCGATGTCTGGTGAGAGCAGAGCCGAGGTGGTAAAATCGAGACGATTATCCTGCCCGTTAAAAAGATAGGAAAAACTATCATTGGATTTGGTTTTTGCCGGAAGCCAGGCTCCGGCGATATCCCGGGCCAGACGATCCAGAATCAAACGTCCCTGACCGTATGTGTCCCTTGACTCTGAAGCCGCTTCAACAGACCGTTCATGATTGGCAAAGACCCAATAGATGGTAGTCAGAATGACCGCCAGGAGCGTCAGGGCCAATAACAGGTCCAGCAGCGTTAACCCGGCTCGCCTGCTCATCCAGACTCCTTGTAAGCGAAACCTTCCAGGGTCAACCCCTGCCTGGCCGGTTCGCCAACACGATGAACCCGGATTACAATTTTATAAAGACCTTTAAGGATAGAAACCGGTATGACCTGCCGTTCCCAGGCCAGATTGTCCAGCGGCTCATCGAACGTTCCTTTTTCAACGCCGTCCGTAAGACCGGGCAGGGTCTGCGCCTCGGCCATGAGTTCCCTGGCTAAAAAGACGGTCCGGGATGTGAAACGGACCTGATCGGTCAGTTTGAGGCCCTGACCCTGAGCCTGGATAACAGCCACCAATGCCACACCGATAAAGGCCAGGGCGATCATAATTTCCAGCAGAGTGAACCCCTTACGCGGCGGCCTCATTCCACCTCCTCCAACAGATAACCCTCATGGATTTCAGTCTGACCGAGGAAAGGCCTTAAAAAGATGGTCATCTCCTCTCCCGAAGAATTCCTCAAATGGATCGTTCCAGGTTCATTCCCGCCGTTGGACCAAAACGCGAAAGCCACCACGCGATCCTTGAACATACCTCCCTCCGAGTGAACGACGTCCTTAAATTCAACCCCGGTAGACAGATGAGTCGCCCGTCCGTCCGGTTTCGCCTCCTCGTCTCGCTGAGGCCTCTCAAGAGTCAGCCATGTTCGAGACAGATCCAGGTCCAGGCAGAGAAAATAGGGTTGGGCCTCAGTTACCGCCTGACTGTGAGCTTTTAGCGCTTGTCTGGCCATCAGACGCGCAGCTTTCCGCAGCTTTTCCGTTTCACCGATTCCAGAGAAACGCGGTAAGGTCAATGAAAAAAGCAGGCCGATAAGAACAATGACCACAAGCATTTCGATCAGGGTAAAACCAGTCTCTAGACCGATGGTCTTTTGTTTACCAGTCACAACCAATTCAGGGGTTCAAGGTTTCCTGCGCCCAGTTAGTAATGTCAACGCCCGAGTTCGTTCCCCCCTCCTCTCCATCAGCTCCCAGTGAAAAGAGATCGAAATCCTTATTGTGGATTCCCGGAGAGACATAAATAAAATCCTGTCCCCAAGGATCCTTGGGTATCTGGCCCTTATCCAGGTACCCTTCCTCTCTCCAGCGTGTCGGGATCCTTCCCGTGGTCGGCTTTTCAACCAGGGCTTGCAGCCCCTGCTCGGTGTCAGGGTAGAAACCGTTATCAAGCTTGAACAGCTTGAGAGTGGCTTCCAGGCTTTCAAGCTGCATACGCGCCTTGATTCGCCTGGCCTCTTCAGGCCGGCCCATTATCCGTGGGACAATCAGCCCGGCCAAAATTCCCAGAATAACAACCACAACCAGTATCTCAACAAGGGTGAAGCCGCCCTTATGCTTTCTGGTACGGCGGGAATATAGGAATTTATTCATATTTTTCTCCTATCCGATCAGGCCGCTGAGTTCAAAAATAGGTAGCAGCACTGCTAACACGAAAAACCCGATTACAAGTCCCATGGCCACAACTATTACCGGTTCAACCAGGGAGGTCAAGGCTGACATAACCTGATCCGTATCTTCCTCATAAGCCTGGGCCAGCCGTTCCAGCATTTCCTCCAGAGCTCCGCCGGCTTCGCCCACCGCGACCATGCGCCTGGCCATGGGGGGAAAGAGGTCACTGGCGGCGGCCAAACCCTCAGCTAGAGATCGTCCCTGAGATATCTTCTGTCGGGCGGTCTCCAAGGCCAGGGCATAGTTCGAACGGCCAAGTCCCTGACTGGTGACTTGAAGTGACGTGGTTAGCGTCACACCTCCTGAACTCAAAAGAGCCATGCTCCGCAAGACTTGCGCTAGAAGCAGTTTTTTTAGAAGTCCGCCAACTACAGGCACA
>JAFDLS010000190.1 GCA_019306365.1 Deltaproteobacteria bacterium | reverse complement strand
GCTTTTTGTTCGAGTCTTCTTTTGTCAGCCGCCCTGTTGACGGGCAGCATGAATTGACGAATCTGAAAGGGTTTGGTAATAAAATCATAAGCGCCTTTTTTCATGCATTCCACGGCGGTGTCAATCGTGCCATGGCCGGTGATAATGATCACCGGAATATCGGGATACTTCTCGTGGGCTAACTCAAGGACCTCCTCGCCGTCCATGCCCGGCATCTTCAGGTCGAGAAGGATAACGTCCATCTCCTCCCCGGCCAGGGTATCCAGGGCCGCCTGACCGTTTTCAGCGGTAAAAACCTTAAACCCCTTGTCGGTTAAGACCCGGTAGCAGCCTTCCCTGATCTTTTCCTCGTCGTCAACCACCAAAATATTTATTGCTTCCTTCATATTTCATCCATCCCAACAAAAACCGGATCATCATCCATACGTTCCTCAACCTCGCGCGGGAGCTCGATGATGAATGTTGTCCCGCCGCCCGGGGGGCACTCGAACCTTATGCTGCCGCCGTAAAGCTCGATGATGTTTTTTGATAAACTCAGCCCCAGCCCGGTGCCGTACCCCACCCGTTTAGTCGTGAAAAACATGTCAAAAACTTTTTCACGATTGTGGGGCGGTATCCCCGGACCGGTATCAGAAACCATGATAATAAAAAGGTTCCCCACGGGATCGTAGCGGGCCTTTATGCCCAGCCGGCCTTTTCCTTCCATGGCGTCGGCCGCGTTGGTGAAAAGATTGGTAAAAACCTGTTCAAACTGGCCGACGTCACCCACCATCTCGGGCAGTCCGGCCTCGATATCCTTGTGCACCTTGATGTCATGAAAAATGGCCAGATTTATCAGAAGATTAAGGCATTGCTCGATCAGCCGGCCCATATTGAAGGCGGAGGCCTCGCCAATTGACTTGCGGCTGAATTCGAGCAGGTCGGCGACTATGTTTTTGCAGCGCAGGGTTTGGGTGATTACCTCCTGAACGTCTTTTATTTCCTGTTCGTTTTTCTTGAGGCTCTGTTCGAGCAGCTCGGCGTACATCAGGATGATTGACAGGGGGTTGTTGATTTCGTGAGCTATGCCGGCGGCCATCCGGCCCACCGAAGCGATTTTCTCGGATTGAACCAGCTGAAGGTGGGCTTCGTCAAGTTCCTGCCTCATCTCCTCTATCTCGGTCATATCCTTAAAGACGCCCACACTGCCAATTTCTTTGCCGTCGACCGTGACGAGTGAGGCAGAGAGGGTAACCGGGACCTTTTGACCATCCTTGGTTTCAATGGACATGCTGGTGGGGTTGAGCACTCCGGGCGGGCCATATTGGCTGCTTCGCATTTTCCTCATGTTTTCCCGGGCAACGTCAATGTTGTAAAAGCTGCTTACGTGGCCTGTGTGTTTGAGTTCCTCGGCGGAATAACCGGTGAGCCTTTCCATGCCTTCGTTGAACAGGAGCACCATGCCTTTGGTGTCAACGACCACGATCCCGTCTACCGTGCTTTGGATCACGTTTTCGAGGAAGGAACTTGTTTGTTGAGCCGCCCCTTCCAGCTTCACCCTGGCGGTCACGTCCCGGGAAGCCTCGACCATCTGTACGATTTCACCCTCGTCGTTAAGGATCGGCGAGCTGGTTATAACATCGAAGCGTTCTTCACCTTCCTCGTCCAGGTATCCCTTATAAACAATGGACGCCTTTTTACTCTTTTCGACATCCTCCAGGCAGCATGAAGAGCAGGGTTGATCCAACCCGTACCGAATCTCATAGCAGTACTTCCCCAGGGCCTCTTCCCTGGTGAGTTCGAATTCGCTCAGAAAGGTCTGATTAACCGCGTCAATTGTCATGTCTTTGTTGACGACCATGATCCTGTAAGGCAGGGAATCCAGGATAGTCTGATATTTTTTCACACCCTGCCTGGTCTGTTGAATTTCCATTTCAATGCCGGAGTCTTGCGCCCCGGCCTGGAGGAGGTTCAGGATGAGCTCGGCGCCCCGGTGATCAACAATGGAACATCCGGGCGGCTTAAGGCGTTCAAGTTCTTCAGTCGTCTTTTCTTCACCGGTGAGATCAATCAGCAGGTTCAGTCCCTTTAGCTGACAAAGGTCCTGAAAATTAGGGGAGGTGGTTAATTTCAGTTCTCTGGCGTAAATCAGGCCCGGGGCGTCTGGATTGGCGTCCGCCACCCCCAGAACCCTCAGGCCGCGCTGGATCAAGCCGTTATTATAAAGTAACTTAAGCAAATTAAGGCACTGGCGGCCACCGCCGGCAACGGCGATATTCAGAGAGGAGCCAACCCCTCCCTCACCCCCTGGGAGGGGATATTTCTCCGGCTTTGGATCAGATAGATTTTTGGAGTCAACCCTCATTGCAAAGACACCTCGCGGGATGTTAATCCATAGCCTTAATTGCCTTTAAAGGGAGAAGATCAAGAGCCTAATATTTTTCAGATCATCTCCAAATTAGTTGTCTGCTTTGGAAAATTATTCGGGGAATTTTAAGATGACTATTTTAACCTAACCCAAAACCTTTTAACACCGGGTTCTCGGGCAGGAGTTGAAGGACTATCGAAAAAGCCAACGGTCTTTCCAAAAAAGTTTCCCCAGATTCAACCATTACGAGATCAACATATTCAGAGAAGAATCTAGCCTCTATGCTTTAGGATTATTTCCTATAAACCAAATATTTGAGGAAAAAGCAAGCTAAAAAACCTGGGGTTGCCGATACCGGGGCATGCCTTGGTTAAAGTTTCAGGTGTCCTGTTAAAAAGTTGATCCTCGCAATTACCCTAAAATAAAGGGATTATAGTAATTGCCAGATGGCAATTACATGATGTTTCGGCGTTTGCCGCAAGTCGGCTTGGGAGAATGGCCAAAACCATCTCTCCCCCCTCAAAGCCAAACGGAACTTACTTATGACAAACGCTTTATTTCTAGAGACCTCTGCAAAACATCGTCCTTTAGCTGACCTTTTTGTCAGGCTCAAATTTAAGTCCTCGAAATATTTAACATATTCCTGCGGATTAAATTTTCGCCTTCCGCTATTTCAACAAAATTACTGGTTTTGCAGAGGTCTCTTCTAACTTTTATTGACACGGAAAGACCTTCCAAATAAAGTGAGCTCCTATAAACTGAATTAAATCGCTGTTTCAGGAGTCAGATGATGGATCGAGTCGAAAACCTGTTAAGCCGGATGAACCTGGAGGAAAAGGTGGCCATGGTATCCGGGTCGGGACCATGGCACTCAACCGGAGTGGAGCGCCTGGGGATCCCTCCCCTAAAAGTAACGGACGGCCCCAATGGAGCGCGAGGCAACATCGTCAGCGGAGCGACCGCTGTCTGCTTCCCGGTGGGTGCAACTTTGGCCGCCACCTGGAATACGGACCTGATCCGCCGGATCGGCGAGGTCCTGGGCGAGGAGGCTAAAACCAAGGGGGCCCAGGTGCTGCTTGCCCCAACCATCAATATTCATCGCACCCCGCTGGGGGGCCGTAATTTCGAATGTTACTCGGAAGACCCATATCTCACCGGAAGGATAGCGGTTTCGTATGTAAAGGGCGTGCAAAGCCGGAAGGTGGGCGCTACGCTGAAGCATTTTGTCTGCAATGACTCGGAGTACCAGCGCCACGTTTTAAGCGTCGAGGTCAGTGAGCGTGTCCTGCGGGAAATATACCTGCTGCCATTTGAGATGGCGGTCAAAGAAAGCGATCCCTGGGCGGTGATGACGGCCTACAACCGCATCAACGGGATTTTTGCCAGCTCTCACAAAGAGCTCCTCACCCGGATTTTGAGGGAGGAGTGGGGGTTTAAGGGCTTTACGGTGAGCGACTGGGGAGCTTCCCTGGAAACGGTGGCCAACGCGAACGGCGGACTTGACCTGGAAATGCCCGGACCTGCCCGCACCATGGGAGAGAATTTACTTGAGGCTGTTCAATCGGGGGAGGTAGACGAAAAGACCATTGACGACAAGGTGCGGCGGCTTTTGCGGGTGACTGTTTTATCGGGCCGGATGGACAATCCCGAGGAGGTCGAGGAGCAAAGCGTTGACAGGCCGGAACACCGCGCGCTCGCGCGGCGCGCCGCCGCCGAAGGCATGGTGCTTATGAAGAACGAAGGCGTGCTTCCCTTTGACGCCTCCGCCCTCAGCCGGGTGGCGGTCATTGGACCCAACGCCGTCAGGGGTAATATCCAGGGCGGTGGAAGTTCAGGGGTTCGGCCACATTACCAGATACACCCTTTGGAAGCCATTGAGCAACGGTTAGGGGAGGGAGTTCACGTCAGCCGTGAGGCGGGCTGTCTTACTCACAAGTTTTTGCCCGGTTTCAAACGGGAACACTTGAAGCCGATGCTGGGGCAGGAGGGAAATGGATTTTCCCTGGAATATTTTAATAACCTGGATTTCTCAGGAGAACCCGCCTTAACCGACGTGGAGGCACACAGTAAAATCTCCTGGTTTGGCGCCTTCGCTTCCGTGGTGGCGACCGGGGAGTTTACCGCGCGGCTGTCCGCCATATACACGCCCGCCCAAACCGGAACGCATACCTTTGGAATGGCGAGCGCGGGGTTGAGCCGGATGTTTATCAACGGCGAAATGATAATCGATAACTGGACCCGGCAAACCCCGGGGGATTCATTCTACGCGAACGGCTCCGCCGAGGAACGCCGGGAAGTGGAACTTACAGCCGGGGAGGAGTATCAGCTGGTCATCGAGTACAGGCGCACCCCCGGGCGTTTTATCGCCGGGGTGCAGGTTGGCGTTCTGCCGCCGGTGCCGGGTGACCTGCTCGAACGTGCCGTTAAGGCTGCCGCCGAAGCGGAGGCGGTCATCCTGGTTGTTGGAACAAACGGTGAATGGGAAACAGAAGGCAACGACCGCGCGGATATGTCCTTGCCGGGCCGGCAGGATGAGTTAATCCAGCGGGTTTGCGCCGTCAACCCAAAGACGGCAGTGGTGTTGAACGCGGGCAGCCCGATGGATATGCCCTGGTTCGAGGAAGCCCCCGCTGTCCTGCAGACCTGGTTCCCGGGCCAGGA
>JAFDLS010000189.1 GCA_019306365.1 Deltaproteobacteria bacterium | reverse complement strand
AACAGGGACTTACCTTATATTGATAAGTCCCTGTTTTTACTGGAGCCGGCGATGGGAGTCGAACCCGCGACCTGCTGATTACGAATCAGCTGCTCTACCACTGAGCTACGCCGGCGAAAAAAAATCATGCTAAATATAAAACAAAGCCTCACGTCTGGCAAGATGGAATTGCTTTCCCGCTAAAAATTAAGCTTCAAACAGAAATACTTTTAAACCCGAAACCCAAAGCCGGGGACAAGCTCCGAGTGGGTACTATCACGGTAGGGGGATATTGGTCAGGAGGTATTTCAAGTCATCATCACTAAACCTGAGGCCCAGGCCTAAGAACAACGAACTTTGGTCGCTGTTGGCGAAGTCGTCGTAACCCGCGCTGATATAAAAGAAATCAAGAAAACCGTAGTAAGCGGCCAGCTTGAGGTGAACGTTGTCTCTATCACTGGAAAAATCGAACATCTCAAAAGTCAGCCGCAAATTGTCGTCAAGAAGGTAGTAATCCGACCCGACTCCCGCTTTCGATTCAAAGATCCCCGCCCTGAAAACCAAATCCTGATATCGCTTGGCGATCTGGGCGTTGAATTTCAAGCCTGAGGTGTCCCATGACTCGACCGTGGTTGTGGCCACGTCACCCGGAGCGGGTCCGGTGACGGTGGTTATGTCTTTATTGTAGATACCCCGGGGATCATCCACTATGCCGATCAGGTAGTATTTGTCCTCGCGCGGTTGGATCATGAAGTTCAGGTAGCTCTTGGCCTCCGATTGATCAAATAAATAATCACTATGGTAATCCACATAAAGTTTAAAGGAGTCAACCTTGGTAATGATCTCGTTCAGCCCGGCGAGGGTTTCATCAACCTTATCCACGGTAGTCTCATCATTGACGAGGCGGCCGATAGTTCCCTGCCCCTGATTGATCTTGTCAGTTATGTTTTTAAGCGAGGCCAGAGTTTGGGAGACATTCCGGCTGGTTTCACTCTCAGTGATGAGTTTGCCCAACACGCCCTCACCGCGGTTTACTTTCTCTACCACTTCATTAAGGGAAGCCAGGGTTTGATTGAGATTTTTGATAATGGTATCCTCGTTGACCAGTTGACCCAGCGCGCCTTCCCCCCGGTTGATCTTTTCGGTAATATTCCGAACGGAGATTATGGCCTTGGATAACTGTTCCGAAGTATCTCGAATATTAACCAGGATAGCCTGTATATCGTCTTTGTTTTCAGAAGAAATGGCATGCATATCTTTTGAAAAAGCGGTTAGGTTTTTAATAAGAGCATTGAAGTCATCCTTGTTTTCCTGAATAACTCCGGAAAGGCTGTCGCTCACATCTCGCAGGTTTTGCAAGATTTGACGCATGTTGGCCGCGCCCTCAGCTCCGCCGAAGACCTCGTTGAGCGCTTCTGTGACATGTTTTATATCATCGGAAATCTCAGCTATCTTCATGATAAGCTGGTCCACGTCGGCTGGGGCGGTGGTTCGAACGATCTGATCCCCGTTTTTCAGAGGCGCAGCTCCGGTCAAACCGGGAATGATTTCAATGTATTTATCACCAAGCACACCTGCTGTCCTGATAATGGCCCTGCTGTCGCTCCCCAGATTCAAATTCGACCTGATGTTCATGGCCACCAGAGCTCGACCGTCTTTCAGGGAAATATTTTCAACCGCACCGACTTCGATCCCGGCTATTTCGACGGGTACGCCTTTTTTCAACCCTGAAGCGGTATCAAAAACGGCTGTGATAATCAAGCCCTTATCCCCGCCTATCTGAAATCGGCCAATCCGCAGGGTCATATATGCCAGAATGATAATTCCTGCCAGAACTAAAACCCCAACCTTGGCTTCTGTAGAAAATTTGAACATCTTCTTCTCCCGAGCCTCAGTCCCCCAGATACATTGGCCCTTCCCCTTCTCCTGTTAAAAACTGCTGAACTATATGGTTATCACTGGCCTGGATTTGGGCAGGCGTTCCGTAAGTCACGATTTGACCTTCATAGATCATAGCCACATTGTGAGCAATACGCAAGGTGGCTGGGATATCGTGACTTATAACGATACTGGTGACATTGGTCCGTTCCTGGGTTTGAACGATGAGATCGTCAATCATTTCGGCCATGATTGGATCAAGCCCCGTTGTCGGTTCATCAAAAAGCAAAATCTCCGGTTCAAGGATTATAGCCCGAGCCAGACCGGCTCTTTTGCGCATTCCGCCTGAAATCTCCGTCGGCATCTTGTCCTGGATGCCCTCCAACCCGACCATGGCCATTTTTTGTTCAACCAGCTCTTCTATTTCTTTTTCCTTGAGCCCGGTATGAGTGACCAGGGGGAAGGCGATATTTTCACCAATTGTCATTGAATCAAACAGAGCCGCGTTTTGAAAAAGCATGCCAAAGCGGTGCCGCACTCTGTTTAAATCATGGTCACCGAGCGGAACAATATCATGTCCGTCCACCAGAATTTGTCCGCTGTCCGGTTTTAACAGACCAATGATCAGTTTGATCAGAACGCTTTTTCCGCCGCCGGAGCGGCCGATGATAAAAGTAATCTCACCCTTTTCAATGCTCAAATTGAGGCCTCTGAGAACCGGGGTGTCTCCAAACGATTTATGGAGATCATTGATCTGGATAATTGATTCAGTCACGACTGTTTCCTAAAACATGATCGCAGTCATGATGTAGTCACTGGCCAGGATAAGGATAGAGGCCATGACCACCGATTCCGTCGTAGCCCGTCCAACCCCCTCGGCGCCGCCTGTTGTATAAAATCCTTTGTAGCATCCGATTAAAGTAAGGATAAAACCGAAGACAGCGGATTTAATCAATCCATTGAAGATGTCAGACGGATTCAGGAACTCCACGATATTGCCGATAAAGATACTAGCGTTTATATCCAGAAGAATAACGCCGACCAGATACCCTCCCAACACACCCATGAGGTTGGCGACAACCGTCAAAATAGGCAGCATGAACACTCCGGCTATGATACGCGGGACAACCAGGAATTTGATCGGATTGGCCGCCATCACGTAAAGGGCGTCAATCTGCTCAGTAACTCTCATGGTCCCCAATTCAGCGGCAATGGCCGATCCGGCCCGGCCGGTAACCATAAGGGCGGTCAAAACAGGACCCAGCTCCCGGGCCATAGCGATAGCCAATGTCGGGCTCACCAAACTCTCTGCGCCAAACATGGAAAAGCCGTAAAAGATTTGAATTGTCATAACCGCACCGGTAAAGGCCCCTGTAAGTATAACGACGAACAGAGACTTGACGCCAACAAACTCCATCTGCTTGAAGATCGCTCTAATTCTCAGGGGAGGCCGGAAGGTCCATATGAAAGAATTTACGACCAGGAGCATGAGCTGACCCATTTCCTCGATCGTTTTTATTATGAATCTTCCTAAAATTTCAAAAAACTTTATCACTATCTCCTTATTTGGTTGTCATGACGAAAACCCCATCCCAATTCTTGGGTGGTGGATTCTTTTTCAGATCAACAACCCGCCGTAAAAAAAGTTTAGTTGGCTCGTCCTCAGGGTAGAGGGCGTTCATCTCGCTGAAGATCTTTTTCCCCTTGTCCCACTGCTGGGTCTGGTAAGCTCTGAGTCCTTGCGTGAAGCCGTGGACCAGTTCGATTTTCTCTTGAGGAACCTTGCCGTTTTCCCCGATTAACTCAAATATACGAACCGGTTGTGATTTTCCCTTAACCGCCACCAGGTCCAGTTCCCGGCAGAGCATCACGTCCTTCACATGCTCGTACGTTGTCTCGCTAATAATGATATTGGTTCCGTACTCTTTGCTGGCTCCTTCCAACCGGGAGCCCAGATTAACCTCATCCCCAATGACAGTATAATCGAAGCGGGTTTCTGAGCCAATATTTCCAACAACCATAAGGCCGGTGTTCAATCCGATACGGATATCAATATTAGGTATAGCCGGGTCTTCCTGCGCCCATTGCTCACGAAGCCTTTGCAATTCGGACAGCATCTCCAGACCGGTCCGGCAGGCCTTCAACGGATGATCCGGCAGATCCAGAGGCGCTCCCCAGATGGCCATCACCGCGTCACCTTCATACTTGTCCAGCAGGCCGTCATACTTGAAGACAAGATCGGTCATCGCCGTCAAGTATTCGTTGAGTAAATGAACCAGGGCCTCAGGATCCATATTCTCCGATATGGTCGTGAATCCCTTGATATCGGAAAAGAGAACCGTCAGAACCTTCTTCTGCCCACCCAGCTTGAGCATATCCGGGTTCTTCAGCACCTCGTTTACCACGGAGGGATGAAGATAGGTTTGAAAGGCCCCTTTGATCTTTTTCTTTTCTCTCTCTTCGGTGATGTAGCGAAAAGCCGTTATACCGGTGTAGACAAGAATAACCGTTATGGATGGAAAAATGAGATTTAGCCAGATACCTTTACTAAAAAAAAGGTAGTTAAGACCGCCTTCAGCCATCAAGAGACCCAGTCCGAAAACAACACCGACCACGGCGGAGATTTTTGGCAGAACCAGTCCCAGGATAACAGCGGCGACAATCATCATGCCTATATCAAGAAGGGTCGTCCATTGCGGCCTGACCAGAAAGTCCTGCCTCAAGATGCTGTCGATAACATTGGCGTGGACCTCTAAGCCGGGGTAATTGGTTTCAAAAGGAGTGGTCCGCATATCGTAGACGCCCACAGCGGTCGCTCCGGTCAGGATGATTTTATTTTTGAAAGTCCCTGGTTTAAATCGCTTCTCCAGGATGTCGGCTATGGAATAATGAGGGAAGGTGTAACTGGGGCCGCGATAATTGACCAGATATCGGCCTAACTCGTCAGTGGGCAACTCATATTTGCCCACCATTACTTTTTCCACACCTACCTCGCTCACATACGTGGAAGCGGGCGCGTCATCGAGGTAAAACCGCAGGGTCTTCTGCAGCGAAAGCGGGAGGTAGTATTTATCATGCAGCCGAATGACCATGGGAATCCAGCGCACCGTTCCGTCAATGTCCTGGAACATGTTCATGAATCCCGAAGAGGCCGCCGTCTTGCTCAAGGCCAGTATATTCGCCACAGGCATGAAGGCCTGAGCTAAATCCGTCTGGTCCAGCTCCACGTTTGGACTGGAAAGGCGAGCGAAAGTATAGTGGGCGTTCTTGAGCTGTTCGCGAATCTGTTCCGGTGTGATATGAGCCACGCTCTTGTCCCTCTCGATTCGGAGAAAGTAGCCCAAAACCACCGGAGTTTTGACCTCTGCGATCGTTTTAGCCAGGATGAGATCATTGTCCGCCAGTTCGAGTTCCTTCGCCAAAAAACGGGAAACAGCCTTATTCTTCAGGCCCCGGCGGTTTATTTCACCTTCAAGCCGCCGGATAAGCTCCATGTTAGTATTTTTATCCGGTTCGCCAAAAACGATATCGAACCCGATAACCTTGGCTCCGTCTTCATCCAGAACCCTAATAAGGTCAGCAATTTTGGAACGGGGCCAGGGCCATCTACCTATTCTGTCCAGGCTCTTTTCATCCACAACCGCCAGAACCACCTCAGGTCCGGGTTCTATTGGCCCACGGAGCTTGAATCTAAAGTCCCTGGCCTTGAGTTCCATTACTTCAAGATATTCGAACCCGATCATAAAGATGACGATCAAAACCAAAACCAGGAGAAGACTCAGGGTCATGGAGTTCAATTTAATTATTTTTCTTATAAAGCTGTTCATCATTTATGATTTACGTTGAACTCAAAGAAGGGTATCCCTGTTTGGGCGTTGACAGGGCAGGTAAATGGTTGTTATTCTTCTTTACGGACTTGCCCTCATGGGGAAACGATTCCGCTTCATAATCTGATTGATACGAGGCCGATAGTCTAATAGGCACTGATAATTTATAGCAAATTATTCAAATTGTTTCAACAAGATTTCCTTTGCGGCGGTGAAGCGGTTAAAAGCTAAATATAGAGGTGTTGAGAAATGAAAAAAATTTTGACCATTGCCGGTTCTGATTCAGGGGGCGGGGCCGGAATACAGGCGGACCTCAAGACCATAACCGTGCTTGGCGCTTACGGTCTTTCCGTGATCACGGCCCTGACCGCTCAAAATACTGTGAAAGTCCAGGCCATCCACGAAGTTCCGCCCGATTTTATTGGCGCTCAACTTGACTCTGTTTTATCCGATATCGGAGCGGACGCCGCTAAAACAGGCATGCTGGCCAACACCGAGGTCGTCCGGGAGGTGGCCGATAAACTCAAACAGTATCAGATCCCCAAGCTGGTAGTGGACCCGGTCATGGTTTCTAAAAG
>JAFDLS010000188.1:5020-5372 GCA_019306365.1 Deltaproteobacteria bacterium | reverse complement strand
CTGAAAAAAGAAAGATCAGCTATCTCAGGAAAAACTGACTGATGTACTTCAGAGCCACGGCGAGGACGATGACTGCCAAAATAATTTTGATATATAAGGCAGGCATGAATTTCTGGAACCGGGCTCCGCAGTACATTCCGGCCAGTCCCCCAACGCCAAAGGATGCGCCCAGGAGCCAGTCAGGAGCCACCGATAAATTTGTGGAGGCGTAAAAGGGGGCGATGAGCTGGTAAAAAAATACCCCGAAGATAGAGGTGATAAAGGTCCCGGCCAGGGTAGCTCCAGCGATGGTATAGACGGGCAGTTTGAAGACGGACACAAAAAAGGGGGCGACAATCGCGCCGCCGCCAAT
>JAFDLS010000188.1:0-5015 GCA_019306365.1 Deltaproteobacteria bacterium | reverse complement strand
GCGACAATCGCGCCGCCGCCAATGCCATAAGTCCCCCCCACAATGCCAACCAGGAACGAGAGGAGAAAGATCCCGTATGTGGAAAAGCTGAAGGTCTCGTTATAGAATTCATACACAATCCGGTTAAAAGAAAATTCAAGAGTCCTGACAGCGGCCTCCGGCGGCAGTCCTGAAGTCAGCCGGGTTTTGTTCTGAAGGCGCGCTTCTTTCACCTTCTGATCGAAACGCTGTTCAATGGTCTTACTCTGACTATGGGCCTTTTTACCCCGGCCGGTTAAATCATAGAGAAGCCGGGCGCCGATGTACAACAGCACCAGCCCCGCGAAAAGCTTGAAAGCACTGGGATCAGGCAGGTATTTGATCCTGATAATAGCTCCGATAAAAACACCCGGTAAGGTGCCTATCACGACCACCCAGGTCAATGGCCAGGCCATGCGGCCTTCCTTGATGTAACGATAAACCCCTGATGGAATGGCGATAATATTGAAAATGAGATTTGTCGGACTGACCGCGGGGCTGGTAAAACCGAGAACGCTGACCTGGAAAGGCAGCAGCAAGAAGGCGCCGGATACCCCGCCCATTGAGGTGAAAAAGGATACGACAAAAGCCACCAGTGGCGGGATCAAGGGATTAACTTCAACGCCTGAGACCGGAAAAATCATGGAGATTTCGACTCCTTGCAGGATTATTTTTACAGTAAATGAATTAACACTCCGATCACCGCCAGCCAAATATTCGTTATATTTGATACCGTGATGTTTAGGATGGCGGCCAAGGGGTTCCCTCTCCTTAATAAGGACAGCGTGGATTTGAATTCAGGCCAACTGGTCAGTGATGCCAGAACGAAGAACCCGATTACTCCCTTGGGCGCGTGGGACTGCTCAGCGGTAAAACTTACCACAGGATCCAAAATATAGCCTGCTAATATCAGAAGTATGAACGCCGGGAAAAACCAGAGTCTGGAGAACTCATGCTTTTCATTATTTCTGCCGGGTTCAGCGGGTCTTTTTATAAATAAAGGGATTGTTACCAGAACCCCTATGACAAGCCAAATGATATAGAGATTTTGGGGGATAAAAGGAAAGCTCACGGCCAGAGATGCGGTTAGCGCAATACAGGTTAATGTGTAACCCGGTTTGGTCCTGACCGTAAGGGCCAGCCCGCCGGTAATCATGGCCGCAAAAACCAGCATGAGAGGGTTCATGACATTTGAGCCAAGAGGCGTGCTGGCGGCAAAGAGAATATCCCCGGCCGCTAACCCGACGATAAGGCAAAGAGCCTCAGGGCCGTTCGTGATAAAGCCCGACAGGGTGCCCAATCCTTTTAAGTGCTTAATCGCTTCGATGATCACTTCCACAGCGGCTCCGACAAGAAACATTATAATCACGAGGCCGGTTGCTCCCAGGAAGGAAAGCTTCAGGTCTCCTCCGCCAATTATCGCGGAGCTGCTGAAAAAAATCAGGATCAGAACCCATATCACAATATCATGGAGGCCGAAAGCCATGGCCCTGATTCGTCTTAGGTCATTGTTAAAGTTGTCTATCATTATATTAACGCTCATTATGTCTTTTTTTCAGGCCGATCCGCTTCTGATGGAAAAAAATTAAACTACCACGCCCAGGGTCTGATGAAAAGTGTCCCTTTAATTATTTTTAATTGTTAACAAGGGGTACAATAAGGTTAGACCGCCCGGAGAGTTACCTTTCTGACCAAAATATCCCTGATTTCTCCGTCTTTGATCATGTTCGTAAAGATGGGAGTCAGATCAGGATCAAATTGAGTGCCTGAGCCTTCTTCCAGTTCTTTTACAGCCTTTTCCAAAGGCAGGCTCCGGCGGTAGGGGCGGTCGCTGGTCATGGCGTCAAAAGCATCGCAAATTGTGGCGACACGCACTTCAAGGGGGATGGCCGAATCCTTCAATCCGTCAGGATACCCGCGCCCGTCAAAGCGTTCGTGATGGTGTTTGACGATAGCGATTTCCTCAGGAGTCAAATTAAGCGGTTTGATAATATTAACCCCTATATTGGGATGCTGGCGGATGTGATCAAATTCATTGTCCAGAAGTTTGCCGGTTTTGTTCAGGATATGTTCATCAATCCCTATCTTGCCAATGTCATGTACCAGGCACATGCTGCGGATCTTTTCAACCTGGGTCTCCGACATTTCGACCTTCTCGGCCAGGCGCACGGAGTATTGCGCTACACGCTCGGAGTGGCCTCTGGTATACGAATCCTTGGCTTCAAGGGCCGCGGCCAGCGCCTGGATCGTTTTCAGAACACCCTGTTTCAGTTCGGTATACATCCGGGCGTTTTCAATGGCCAGGGCCATCTGGTTGGCAAAACCCTGGAGATATTCCTGATCCAGGGTCGGCTGGGCGGGTGTATCGGTATTTTTATCCGCTCCAAGTACGCCGATAACTTCACCTCGGGCCTTTAGCGGCAACAAGACAATGGATTTCGGGCTGAATTGACTTAGAATGAGGTTGCCCGGGTTAAGACCCAGCTTGGAAACGTCTCCAGCTATGACCGGCTGACCTTTCGCGGCCACGTGGGCCAGTATGTTTTCCTTATGCCGCGATAAGGGCACCTCGTAATCCATCAAGGTCTGTTTGGCCGTGAGATCTCCCCCCACACCGTCCACAAACCGCAGCGTCTGCGACTCGCGATCAATAAGCATAATGATACCGCGATTATATCCAATCTCTTTGATGAATAATTTAAGAATCGTTGGCAGGAGGGTGCCATAGTCAAGTTCGGTCAGAATGGCTCCGCTGGCCTGCTGAATGCTGAGAAGTTGATCAATTCTTTGCTGAAGCCTTTTATTCAGCGTTTCAACTTCACTGTATTTGTTCTCTAAGAGCTGCTTGTCCCTCTCTATTTCAGAAACTATTTCTTTGGCCAGCCTGCGCTTTGAAGTAAAAAATAGCTTGAGGCCTCGAAAAACGGAATGCTCTTCCCAAGTGGCGTCGAACTCGCAATAAAACCCGCCCTTGAATTGGCACTGCGTCTCGACGACCTTCCCCGGAGGCAGGCCCCAGATGGTCGGGACAGCGGAGTAAACACCCTGGTTCATCAGGCAAAAATCAGTATTTAGATTCAGGTGCTTGAACCAGCGCAGCCTCAAAAGGACGTGGTTGCCAGGCAGACGTATGACTTCAATATCTTTATTGCGGTTGAACTTATCATTGATGCGCTTGACGCGGGGGAAGGCTTGATTGGGTGAGGCCCATATTCTTAGTAAAATATCGGAAATGTAACCCAATTTTCTATAGGTTACTGATTCAAATCCTATTTTATACGCGACATTCTCGTCGCCGCTGATTCGCCGGGCATTTGCGTACATTTTGCGCAAAACATCGGAGGAAATCCAGTTGTTTGGATCCTGGAGAAAAGCCAGGGGATCAGGCAGACCATGAAATTCTTTTTCCAGGCCTTCCAACAGCTCTTCGGGATTACCATAATGCCGGTTGATGTATTCAATAATTGCTAAAGTATTGATACAATTATTGTGCCGTTCCATATTGAGATCTGGCATTTACTCCTCTATTTTGACCATAAATGTAACTATTTTATAATAAAATATAGCAAACTTATAATAAATTGATTAAGCATTGATGTCAAGTAAAATGATAAATTCCAACTATATGGAAAGAACAGGCGGGAATAAAATTAACTCTAGGACAGGGCAAAAAGAAAGCTTTCAGCCAGAATTGAGTCAAGAACACTGACGCCCAGGCCCGGTCCGGGCAGGGGAGCGGCGGCTCCGCCGAGCCCCGGGGTCAGATCTTCCTCAATAATATCACGAGGCAGGAAGAACCGGGTCAAACAGCCTTCAAGATGGATCAAGCCAGGCTGTGCCGCGGCAAAGTGAAGGCCAGCCGCGCTCAGGATGCCTAACTCGCCTACCTGACACCCGAGCTGGCAGACAAGACCGGCCTCACGGGCCAGTTCAAGGATTTTCAGGGTGCGGGCCGGTCCTCCGCACTTGGAAAGGCGCAGGTTGAAACCGCCCACGGCCCTGGCCTTGATGAGGGCCTGGGCGTCATCAAGGGTGCAGAGTGATTCATCGGCCAGGATCAGGGTTTTGACCTTTTGGTTCACCTGGGCCAGACCGCTGAAGTTGTTTTTAGCCACGGGCTGCTCCACGGCTGAAATATCGAATTGCTGAAGAATCTCAATCTTTTCAATTGCCTCTTCCGTTGCCCAAGCACCATTGACGTCTACTCGCAGATCAATATCCCGGCCAAAGGCGCGTCTCACCATAGCGACAAGGCCGAGGTCGTCATCATGGCCCACTTTGACCTTGATTTCAGGTGTTCCCACGGCCTGAATCAGGGAGATGACTTTTTCAAGGGCGGCCGGTTTGCTTATGGTTACAACCGCGCTGTAAGTCAGTTCATCGTTCAAACGGCCGCCTAACATTGTGCTCAAGGGTTGATCGAGAATTTTACCGGCCAGGTCCATGAGGGCTATCTCAACCGCGCAGGCAGCGGCTGGCCATCTGTCAATCTTCCGGCTCGGGGCGTTTGAAGCCAGAAAGTCCAAAACATTTCTGGGGTCAATCTCTTGATTCAGGACCAGGGGTAAAAAGGTGGACTTGAGGGAGTCCAGGGAACCGGAGGTTGTTTCTCCCGTCACATAAACACGCGGGACGCCTTCTCCATAACCTGACAGGCCGTCTGCGGTATCTAGTTTGATAATAAGGTTTTCAGTGGCCACATTGCGGGCCAGACTGTGCTCAACCGGCAGAGTGAAAGGCCATTTGATCAGATAGACGGCGGCGCTGGTAATTTTCATCGCTGGGTTCAAAAACAACTTGCTCCAGGAAGGGCTTCAATTTCTTCCACTCATACCACGCCGGGGGATTCATGTAAATATAAGATTCCAGAAGAGTCAAACATTGGGCTGAGACGAGGTCCAGCCCTCGGGTGGCCGGGTGCCCGGAAGGCTGTTCTATTACAAGTTCATAGCGCCTCTGGCCACGGCGATGATTGAGGCCGAAGAGCACGGGGGCCC
>JAFDLS010000187.1 GCA_019306365.1 Deltaproteobacteria bacterium | reverse complement strand
AGGACCCCAGCATAAGCGTCAAAAAGGTATTTTTTTCTGTCTTGGCTGTCATTACTTTCCCACTTCGTGAAACTCTTGGCTGACCCCTTCTACCAGTAGCAACCTCTATCTTATATTCGTGCGAAAATGAATTTGCCCGAAACCATCCCTCCATTCCCACTCTTTGCCCTTCGCATACCGGCTGCCATCTGTACACCTGTTCTTGGCATACAAATTGCTAGCCTTGTGACACAGAACGAAATCTAAAGAGCAGTTGGGAAGTATGATCTACGACATGGCCACTACCTATAAAGATGATAGAGTCACTTGTCGACCCCACATCCGTAGACTATTCATGACAGGTCATATCCCCGAGTAGTCCGGAGAATCTATTAGGATGACGGGATTCCCATGCAGGAACGGAGCTGACCGACCCAATGACAATTTTGTCGGCGTCATAAGGAGGATTAGATGTCCACATCCGTAAAGCTAGTCTGTATTTATTCAAGCAGTTACACAGGCACGACCTGGTTGAACCTTGTCATGGCCTCCCACCCAAGAGCCATTTACCTTGGGCCTTACGACCAAGCCAGGAAGAATCTGGAAGACATGCAGTCTTCGGCTTGCCTCATTCACGGCTCTTCGTGCTCGCTCTGGCCCGGATTTCTGGACAAATATGACAGGAATAGAAATTTCCTTGTACAGTTGGCAGAATACACAGGCAACGAATACATCGTCATCAACAATCCCATCCTGAACGGGAGCGAGTATGCAGCGGACATCACAAGCGGAGAGGTCGAGTTGATTCCCATCATTGTTGTGCGGGACCTGAGGGCTCAATACGCCAGCCGACTGCGCAAATATCCCCAACAGGACAAGGTTGATGTGCTTAATCAATACGTGCGCTGGTGTGCCGCTCATCCTATGCAAATGATACAGAGATATCCCCAGGCATCCATTATACGATATGAGGAAGCGCGAGATGATGTGGTTCAGGTTCTAAAAAGGCTTGAGCCCCAAATCGGCCTGGCATACGATTCCTCGGCGGCAGAACACTGGGAGCATGATCATCATCCGGTTGCAGGTAATCATGGCCCGATTTCATTCATCGCGTTCGCTCATGGTCTGGAGTATCCTGACTTCCCGGGTCTTGATCATTACAGAAAACAGTTCAAGGCAATTCGCGAAGGGCAGCAAAGCGCTTTTCAGGACGAACGCTGGAAAAAAGAACTTTCCGATGAGCAGAAATCCATGTTCGATCAGCTGTATGGGGAGATCAACCAAAAGTTCGGCTATAAGCGGGAAAAAATATCCACGAATGCCGAAAAAAGCAGCCCCCTTATGTACGACTGGATCTACGAAAATTGGCTGGACAGTCTACTTCAAGCTGGAGCCAATTTTGTGACGGCCAGGGACATTCTTGACGGTAATATCTCTCAAGATCGTTGCAATGTCATGCTTCGCCACGACGTGGATAGTTGCCTTTACGATTGGCACGTCTGGCCCATGTTGCAGGTGGAAGCGGCCAGGGGGCTGCGCAGCACGACCTATGTTTTCGCCCAGGATCCGGAAAGCATGGCTGTCCGGAGCTATCACTCCCCGTCCCAACCCTTTGACCCGGCCGAGCTGCTTTTCATGCAGGACCTAGGATTCGATTTCGGCCTTCATGTGGATGTCGCGGGCCGCTGCGATACGGGTGATAATGAGACAATACGCGAACAAGCCATGAAGCTGATGCGGCATGACCTCGAGGATCTCCAGAAACTGGGCCTCCGCATATCATCCATGACCGCCCATGGGACTATAAGATCAGATGGAACGCGTCCCAAGTATGACAACAGACACGCTGAAATTGATTACCAAAATCAAAAAGAACATTTCACTCCCTGCTCAGAGTATTATCTACCCCAAAAATTCTTTGAAAAAGGCGGTAAGAAGCTTGGCAAGGTGCTACCACAAGAGACAATCGAGAGGCTGGTGTCAGCGGCCGGAGCTCAATGGTTCCCTGACCGTATGCCCGCGTATTTTCCTTTCGACGATTACACCGGACAGTTTCTGTTCCTCCAAGACAGTAGCTATTTGTGGAACGGAATAAGCATTAAGGGCCTTTGCAGGATGCTTCCCAACCTCGCCGGTTGTCTTGTGATTCTCCTGGCGCACCCATGGACTTATGTAAAAACCAATAAAGGATTGCGCTGCAACATCAAATCCGTAGTCCTGACAGATGACGAAATTCTTGAAGATTACATGAGTGATAAGTTTCAGTTCAAATCAGCTAACTTACCTGAATCTGAACTACAACAATACCCTCTCGATCTGAATAAAGCCTTTAAAAGCTCGGCAGGTTGGTATGAAAACTATTTCAATGGAGCTTACCAAAAATTCCTTCAAGTGATTGTTTCTGATTGGTTCTATTTAAATCATAATATGAGGCCTTCCCAGCTAGAAATCCACAAAAAAATAGGAGAGTCGCCGCTCAGCTTCCTGGTCATTGAATGGCTGGTTCAAAATATCTCGGAGAAGCAGAGGAAAAAGATACGAGTCTGTGAGGTAAGCCAGGGGATAGGAATGTGCTCCATAATCCTAAGTAAATTAGGCTTTCCTGAAAACGGTATGGTCGTTGCCATACGCAAAAATGAAATGCACTATCTCCAACAGGCAGTGTCCATGTCAAAAATTAAAGCAATTGTTGCGAACAACGGAAAATTCGATTTCAAGGGCACGTATGATATTTTTGTTGCAGTCAATTGGGACGATGGAACCTGCGATCATACTTCCATACTCACCAACGCGAAAAGAACTATCACACCGGGAGGTCTGCTTATTTTCAGTTTTGTCGATGAGTCGATGATAAATCGCTTTGGTTGGCACCATTCGCCTAACCCAATGTTGCGCGCTAAAGCTCGAAATGCAGTTTCGGTCGAGTACATCCAATACCAACTCGATAAACACCAATTTAAACCGAAGGCCATGGTTGCCGGGAGACACCCGGATTCAGGTTTTCCTGAGTACGTGGTCATTGCCCAGGAGTGAATGTTACAGACCAGTAATGAGAAAGTAGGGTCGTAAATTAACGGAAACCGGCCAACCTGAGGATGCAGCCAATCGGGGGTCACTCTGCCTTTTGCCAATAATGCCGGGAGGTTTTGGGAGCTCCAATAATTCGCTGGATAAACAAAGGTGAAGTCCAAGTTAACGTAAGCATTACGGTTGATCTTAAGACACTCGTCAACCATATAGTCAAAAGATTAGGTATAAAAACCGACGGTCGTCCGGTCATTCCGGGATGTAGGCGGAGGCAAGCCTCCGCCCGCTCCGGTTGTTCAAGGTAGGGTGTAACAGCCATGACGTTAACATTTACAGCAGGTACAACGGCTGTTTGCTCAGTGTGGATCTGACCAGCGTGCGTATCTTTCTCACAGGAGAAGAAAGTTAAATTTTAAGACACAAGTTCGTTATAGGATTAAAATAGTATGCTACGCTCACGCAGTAAACCCCGGCCTGACACGATACGATTAATCTGATTTGTCCCTTCAAAAATCTGCGTTAATTTTACATCACGCATGAGCTTCTCCACGACGGAGCCCTTCATGTAACCGGAACCTGCCTGGATCTGAACCGCATCCGTGGTTACCTTCATGGCGGCATCTGATGCAAAGCACTTTGCGGCAGCCGCTTCTGTACTACAGCGAATACCCTGGTCAAGCATCCATGCGACCTGAAGATACATGGCCCGCGAAGCCATGATGAGCGCGTTCATATCGGCGAGCATAAAATGTATACCCTGGAAATTGCCTATGGGTTCGCCGAACTGCTCTCTCTCTTTTGCCCACCTCAAAGCCTCGTCAAGGGCCTTCTGAGCAACGCCGGTACATACCGAGGTGACGTTTACCCTTCCGCGATCAAGTGCCATCATTGCCAGCTTAAATCCCTGACCCTCTTCCCCTATGAGATTTTCTTCGCCGACCTCGACATCTTCGAAAAAAAGTTCCGAAACATTGAGCGCCCGATGTCCCATTTTGTCCTCTACTCTTCCAACCTGTATGCCCGGAGTATCGCGTGGGATGGCAAAACAACAAATCCCCCTCGTACCTTTGGACTTGTCAATCGTCGCGAAGAGGCAGAGTAAGTCCGCGTACTTTCCATTTGTGATATAGCATTTTGAACCATTGATGACATATCGATCGCCCTTTCTGACAGCCGTAGTTTGAATTGCTCCGGCATCAGATCCTGCACCAGGCTCCGTGAGACAGAAACAGGCGCTTCGATAACTTTCAGTCATACGGCCCAGTAATCTCTTTTTCTGTTCTTCAGTCCCTCCAAGCAGGATTGCGCCTGTTCCCAGGTGGGAAATACCAATCATCTGGCCTATGGCGCAGCATTCGTAGTTCAAGGCCTCGGTGACTATATAGTGAGTTACATGGTCCATACCTGAACCACCATACTCCACAGGGATATTCGTATACATGAGCCCCAATTCTTTGGCCTTTTTTAGAATTTCTTCCGGATAAGTTCCATCGCGGTCGTATTCTAATGCGACTGGACGGATTTCAGTCGCAGTAAACTCTCTGGCTAGTTCAAGCGTTTTTTTCTGTTCCTCGGTAAGGCTGAAATCAATCATTGGTCCACCTCCATAAATTTGATAAATCCTAAAAAAAATTCGATGGCAGAAACCATAATAAATATTATTGAACAATTAGTCTATGTCTAAATCCTTCTGGAGATATAATGGATTAAATATGTATGTCAAGGTCAAAAAGGTTGGATGACTTCGGGTGCCGGAGGTTAGACCAGTGGTGCTGAAGCGGCATAATTTAATATCTCCATCTAACTTGAAGAGTTAAACTGTCAAAGCATTTACTGTTTGAGACCTCTGCAAAACTTCGTCCTTTAGCCGAGCAGCGGCATATGTCAGTCTCAAATTTAAGTCCTCGAAATATTGGCAATATTCCTGCGGGTTAAATTTTCGCCTTCCGCGATTTCAACAAAATTACTGGTTTTGCAGAGGTCTCGTTATATTATTTGTGTAAAAGAAGAATTGATCAAACGTACTCCAAAGTCAAAAAAAATTATGGGCGTAGTTCAGAAATTTTTGCATCAGAAGCGGTTGCGACTTTAAAAATGCCGCCCCGTTTCTATGTAGCTGAGGCAAAAAATTCTAAGACCCTTGATGTTGATGGCAATGAGTAATCGATTAAACAATGGGGTTCGGACCTAACATCTTAGGTCACGCCACAGATTTTGGTTTAAACGCCGTCAGGGGAGCGGTATAGGTTCTCTTTAATTTGTTGTGATTTTTATATTTGCTGTTTTTTTGGACTGGGAACAGCTCATTGATTTTGCGCTTATTTTAA
>JAFDLS010000018.1 GCA_019306365.1 Deltaproteobacteria bacterium | reverse complement strand
TTGAATTAGAGGAGTTGTGATTTTGCAGCGGTTCAAATACATCCAGTTCCTGTTGGGACAGCACTCGGTCGATATCCAAAAGGATTTTTACGCCTCCCTCTATTTTGGCCATTCCTAGGACATATTCCGTGTTGGTTTTTATGCCAAACGGCGGAGTCGGTTCAATTTCATCACTTTTTATATTCAAGACCTCTGAAACGGAATCAACAATGATCCCCATCATGATGAACTGGGAATCCCGGTTAATCTCAACCACAATGACGCAGGTACGTTCGGTATGCTCTATCTCCCGCATCCCAAACTTGAGTCTTAAATCCACGATTGGAATTACCTTGCCCCGAAGGTTAATGACGCCTTTGACGTAAGCCGGTGTTTGAGGTACGGAGGTTATATGCATCATGCCTATTATCTCCTTAACCTTGAGGATGCCTATGCCATACTCCTCATTGGCCAGCGCAAAGGTTAGATATTTTCCGCCCTTGTCAGTTTCCAGCGTTGAAAACTCCGCGGAAGGCTCAACTGCTGTCATAATTCTTCACCTCCTTTTTGAATTTTTACACTTTCAATTTAAATCCCTGATCCCTCGGTCCATACCAGAAGCGGTCTTTAAACCCATTTAAGAGCTTTGTTAATATCCTAGGTTGCGTTACCGGTAAAAAACGCGAAAAAGGCTCATTCAAATTGGTCCGCCCGTCTCTTAAAAAATGAACATTCTGATACTCATGCTCTGCGAGTTAGAGAAACATAAAGGCTGAGTACGGTTTCTCACTTCGGCCCTTCTTAAACCCGCGAAGAAAGACCTTGCTTTCCTGGCTTTCGATCTGACGCATTTCAAGCCTCTGAATAAAATATAACCAAGTTAATTGAATTCGTGTGGCTGGATTGGAGAAAAATTATGGAGGAAATAGAACGGCAGTAAGAGGTAATGAAGCGGTGCTCATGAGTTCGGCTAAAGGACGAAATTTTGCAGAGGTCTCTTATGACAAACGCTCTATAAGCACAGGACCTGAAATACCCCGCCTTGATACCAGGTCAAGGTTTTAGCGCGCTGCTAAAACTGATTTTTACATCCAGGCCGAATACGGCTTTTGATGATATTTACTTTATATGAACCGTCTCACCCGAGTGGGGAACCATGACCGTTAAACCTTCATCCTTGAGATGTTGGGCCAGCGAAAGCGACTGTTCCTCTTCGCCATGCACCAGGGCGATCTTTTTTATATTCAGGTTGGATTCCTTGAGGAAGTGAAGGAGTTCGTTTTTATCGGCGTGAGCGCTAAAACCGCCCAATTTGACCACCCTGGCTTGAAGCGGATATTCTTTATTAAGGAATTTCAGCATCGGAGGCGGACCGCTCCGGCCGGATTCCTCATATTTCTCACCCTGCTCCAAAAGACGGCGGCCCAGTGTATGGGCGGCCATGTACCCGACAATCAGAATCGTGTTTCGCGGGTTATGTATTTTATAACGAAGATGATGAAGGATGCGGCCGGCTTCACACATCCCGGAAGCAGCGATTATGATATGCTGCTTCCTTTCGCGCATGACCACCATTGACTCTTCAACCGACTCCACAAAACGAATCTGTTCGAATGAAAAAGGATTTTCCCCTCGATCGAGAAAGGTCTCGTGGGTTTCGCGATCATAAACTTCCATATGCTCGCCGAAAACCCTGGTTAAATTCGAGGCCAAGGGGCTGTCCACGTACACGGGGAGACGCGGAACCTCGCCTGCATTGTAAAGCTCATGCAGCACATAAACCAGTTCCTGGGTTCGCCCGAAGGCGAAAGACGGAATTACTACGGATCCGCCACGCTCGATAGTGTCGTTTATTACCTGTTTTAGCTGATCTCTCAAGTCCCTGACCGGGTCATGAAAGCGGTCCCCATATGTGCTTTCCATGATCAGAAGGTCCAGATTGCGATCTTCCTCGCTGAAGACCAGCGTTGGATCTTTAATAATTGGGCTTTCAAACCGGCCCAAGTCCCCGGTATACCCTATCGCGCATGATCGGCCATTTTCGTTGACCCTGATAACGGAGATTGCCGATCCCAGTATATGCCCGGCATCGTAGAACGTGCAGACCATATCCCGGCCGATGGTTATCGGATGACAATAGGGATAACCATCAAAAAACTTGAGCGCTTGCTGGGCCTCCTTGGTGGTATAAAGCGACCGGACACCTTCCAGATGATATTTATCGATCAGATCGTTGATTGCTTTTACGTTTAATTTATTGCGATTTTTTTTCAGAAGGCTTTTTACATTGTTTAATTCCCGCTTTGTCACTTTTTGGGTTCGCGGGGAGGCTTTTTGTTGATACATAAAGGCCCGCGCAGTTTTGTAATTGAGATATCCAGCGTCTGATTCCTGGATATGAGCGCTGTCCAGCAAAAGGTACTCACTCGCATCCATGGTAGCGCGAGTGGTAAATATGTTTCCATGGAAATCTCCATTGGTTACCAGAGGGATACGGCCCGAATGATCAATATGAGCGTGAGAAAGTACAATATTGGTAATAATTCGAGGGTCGATCGGTAAGACTCTATTTTTTTGCTCGCTTTCCTTTCGGCGTCCCTGAAACATACCGCAATCAAGCAGAACTCGATCATTTTCCGTGGATATGAGGTGCATTGAACCGGTTACTTCCCGCACGGCTCCATAAAATGTAATGTCCATAATAAAACCTCTTTAATGACAACTGGCCAAGGAGTATTGAAGGAAATCCCTCAGGGGTGGAAAAACATATATGGCGAACTTGCTGTTGTCAAGAATTTAGCTGTTCGCATCGAGCTTTGTCAAGGTGTCTCAATCGTTTTAATGATTTCCAGTGTCATCAATAGTATTTGGTTTCTAAACTTGACGAACTCCAGACTGAATGATACGATCAATTCGCTTTGGTGATTTGATTAAACATGTAGAGCGATAAAAAACAATAATACTTTATGGAATACGTTAAAAGATTTAAAATTAGCGCGACCAATTAACCCGAACGATTTATTAATTACGGCTGTCCGGTTTTGATCATCAAGGCCGTGCCGCCTTCATTATCACCCAATTCGCCCCATTTCGGGGTGGCTAAAAAATAGGAGGGTTATTCGTGAGAACTAAAAAAGAATACATTGAAGGCCTGAGTAAGATGCGGCGTAATATTTACGTCAATGGTGAAAAAATTGATAGGACCGATGAATTACAGCAGGACTGCCTTAACGTTATTGGCACGACGTATGATGAAGCGGAAAAACCTGAAAACGCGGATTTATTGACGGCCAAATCACATTTGACCGGGGAAACTATCAATCGTTTCTGCCATATTCACCAGAGCACCGATGACCTTCATAAAAAACAGGACATGACGCGTTACCTGTGTCAGATAGTCGGCGGCTGCATTCAGCGCTGCATGGGTATTGATGGCACCAACGCTGTAAACGCAGTCAGCTATGAGGCGGACAAGGCCAACAACGGCTCAACAGAGTACCATAAGAATTTTTTGAAGTGGCTGGAGAGATTCCAGAAGGAAGACCTTGTCGGATGCTGCGCTCAGACGGACGTCAAGGGTGATCGCATGAAGCGGCCCTATCAGCAGGAAGATCCGGATATGTATGTCCGTATAAAAGAGCGAAAAAGCGACGGCATCGTGGTGTCCGGCTGTAAAGTTCATATCTCAGAGGCTTCAGTCGCTGATGAGATTGTGGTAGTCCCCACCAGAGCTCTTACACCTGAAGATAAAGATTACGCGGTGTCCTTTGCCGTGCCAGGCGATTGGGAAGGCGTAAAACAGGTGGTCACGATTCATAACTATCGTAAACGCGAGCATTTCCCTCGAGGTTTCGTCCCGGGATCAACCGATTCCTACGTCATCTTTGATGATTGCTTTGTGCCCTGGGACAGGGTCTTTCTCGCAGGCGAGAATCAACACGGCGGCGTTCTGGCGCTTCTGTTCGCCCTCTTTCATCGCCACAGCTACTCCGGCTGTAAACCAGCCCTTGGCGACCTGATGCTCGGCACGGTCTCCCTCGCGGCCGAATATAATGGTATTGAAAAAGCCAAGCATCTGGGACCCAAACTCGCTGAACTTATTATGACGAGCGAACTGGGTTACGCGGCCGGGTATACCGCCTCAGACATGGGCAAACCAGAAGTTTACATGCCGGGTGTAGGATTCGTGCCGTACGGTCCGGGAAGTTACATTCCGAATTCCATCTACTGTAACGTCGGACGCTGCTTGACAGGCGAGGCGGTCTTCCGCGAGGCCGAAATTCTGACTGATATTTCCGGAGGCGTGGCGGCCACCTTCCCCTACGAAGGTGATTTTGTCAACCCGGAAATCAAAGACCTCCTGAACAAGTACATCAAAAGGAATCCGAAAGTTTCATCAGAAAACATGGCTCAATTGTGGCGTTATGTTGGTGATCAGCTCTGCTCAGCCAGCGGCGGCATCCATCTTATCGGAAGCTATCACGGCGGCGGGTCCCCTGTTATGGAAGCCATTGCCATCACCACTCAGTACAACATTGAAGAGAAAAAGGAGATGGTCAAGCGTCTCGCGGGGATTAAGGACTGATTGAATCACTTACACTCGTTTTAAACACGGGCCGGTCTGCACCTGAAAAATCTGAAAGGGGCAGCCGGCCCTTCTTTTAAGCTGAAAATTTACACATCCTCATTTCAAGTTCACTGCAAAGGCGCATTTAAAAACGGTCTAGCCGAAAACCGCTGGCAAAGAGGCTCTAAATGATCTTTGTTCATAGGTTGAGGGATTAGCCGGCCAGATATTATGTCATGTTTGACATAATAAGTCAAAATTGATATAAACCCGAATGGAGAGGCAGCGTCGCAAGATAACACCATGGAAGCGCGAAACTAAACTAACAGCATGGTCCATTTTGAATCAGAACATTTAGCAGGAGGATTCCACATGGAAAGAAAAAGGATGAAGCCTTGGAAAATACTGGCCCTAACCGCTATACTTGCGACTCAACTGTTACTGCCCGGCGCTTCCGCCTCCGCCGGGGAACCTGTTCTGAGAATGGCTACAACCACCAGCACCGATAATACCGGCCTTCTTGATTACCTGGCTCCCCTCTTTCAGAAAGATACCGGAATCAAACTCCAGTGGGTCGCGGTGGGCACTGGTAAAGCTCTGGCTCTCGGACGTAACTGCGATGTATCAATCTTGTTCGTGCACGCTCCAGCCGCTGAAAAAAAATTCGTTAAAGAAGGTTATGGGATAACCCGGCGAAAGGTGATGTATAATGACTTCGTCATCATTGGGCCGAAAAATGATCCGGCTCGCCTCAAAGGCCTTTCCATCCCCACGGCGCTGAAAGCCGTCACCGGAAAAAACGCTGTTTTCGTCAGCCGGGGCGATGATTCCGGGACCCATAAAAAGGAACTCTCCCTGTGGAAAGCCGCGTCTCTTCAGTTACCGGATAAAAAGAAATGGTATATACAGACAGGTCAGGGTATGCTTACCACAATCAAGGTGGCTGAGGAAAGGTCAGGTTATACCCTGGTAGACAGGGGAACCTATATAAAATATGAGTCTCAAAACCAGGGCAATCCCCGGCTGGTTATTCTCGTTGAGGGAGACAAGTCCCTCATGAACCAGTATAGTATTATCGCGATTAACCCGGAAAGCTGTGATAAAGCGGCTTATAATCGCACACTGGGATTCATAGGCTGGATAACCGCCCCGAAGGCTCAGAAGCATATCGCTGACTTCAGGTTATTGGGGAAACAGCTTTTTATTCCTAACGCTGAACAGTAAGGAATCACACGGCGATCCAGAGGTTTTGAGCGTCCAGATTACTTAAGGATCATAAGAATAATTTATGGACTTTATTTTACAGGGATTGATAGAAGCGATCAAACTGCTGGCGGCAGGCGGCGGCGAGACCTATTCCGCTATTTTTACCACTCTCAAGGTCTCGACCATCTCCATTATAGCAAGCCTGATCCTGGGAATACCGCTTGGATTTCTTCTGGGATACGCCGAGTTTCCCGGCCGAAGGTTCTGCCGCACTCTGGCGGACACCCTCCTGGCCTTACCCACAGTTGTAGTCGGGCTTCTGGTTTACGCCTTTATTTCTCGCCGAGGCCCTTTTGGTGACCTCGGCCTTTTGTTCACCCTGCCAGGCATCGCCATTGGTCAAACCATTCTGGCGCTGCCAATCGTCATCTCCCTCACGGCATCGGCTATCGAAGGTTTGGACCAGCGGTTGAGGTTAACCCTGTTGACCCTGGGAGCAAGCGGCCGTCAATTGGCCCTGACAAGCCTCAGAGAAGGTTTATTCGCGGTTCTGATCGCTTCGGTCACGGCTTATGGCCGAATCATTTCCGAAGTGGGTGTTTCGATGATGCTGGGCGGAAACATTAAATGGTACACCAGAACCATTACGACCGCCATGGCTCTGGAAACCAATAAAGGTGAATTCGCTATGGGCTTGGCCCTGGGTATCGTGCTTCTCATTATCGCTTTTACTGTTAACGCCATTCTATCAATCCTGAAGATGAGGGCCGGAATTTGAGTGAGTTAATCTACGAACTCTCCAAGCTGGTTCACCGTTACGGGGAACATGTCGTCCTGGAGATCGAACAACTGTCAATAAGAAAAGGCAGAATCATAGGTGTGGCCGGCCCCAACGGAAGCGGCAAAAGCACGCTGCTGAAAATTCTGGCCTTTTTACAGGCTCCCTCAGAAGGGATGGTCTATTTTGAGGGACAAAGGGTGACCTTCAGCGACCCGCCCCCCAGGCGTGAGGCCACGCTTCTCCTCCAGGACCCTTACCTCCTCAAGAGGTCCGTCTTTGAGAACGTGGCTTACGGCCTCAAACTCCGACGCGATAAAAATGACTTGACGAGGCGGGTCGGCCAGGCTTTGACCTGGGTGGGGCTGGACCCGAAGAGTTTTACCCACAGATCTTGGAATGAACTCTCAGGAGGCGAAGCCCAGCGCGTGGCCTTGGCCTCCAGATTGATATTGAAACCCAAGGTTTTGCTCCTCGACGAACCACTAGCCAGCGTTGACGCGGCCAGCGCGGAATTGATAATGCAGGCCTCATTCAGAGCCAGGCGGGATTGGGGCGCGACACTGGTCATTGTCAGTCATGACCTTATCTGGATGCATGAAGTCGCGGACGAGGTGCTTAGCCTCTTTAATGGGTCTCTCGCGGGCACTGGAGCCCGTAACCTGATTATGGGTCCGTGGCAGATATCAGAAAGCGGCCTGTGGAGGAAAGAACTCGAGGACGGACAGCAGATTATCGCTCAAAGTCCATCCGGGGATCAGTCCGTGGCTGTGCTGGACCCGTCGGATGTATCAATCAGCCCGAAAAGCCTGGAGCCCGCATCTCAGCGAAACGCGGTCAAAGGAGCCATATCCCAAATGATCTTCGAAAAAAATCAGGGCAAAGTTCTGGTAAACGTGACCGCAGATTCAATCTCCCTTTACGCCCGAATGACAGAAGACGCCATTAAGGCCTTGTCTTTACATCCGGGCCAAACGGTCTGGGTTTCCTTTGATTTTGACGCCTTCCAGTGGTTGTGAGAGGATCACGATAAAACATCCGAAAACTCGCCTCCATCATCGTTATTTTCAGATTAATCGAATATTAAAGCGATAGCTAAGTGGATATGACTCTTATCGCTTCCCATTGGTTCAATCTCTATGAAATATCTTCCCTTGTATTGCTTCTGCTGTTTCTACTATTATCTGTGTGATATCCTCCAGCAAAAAAATTTCTATTTTTCAAAGGAAATACTGTATGATAATGTATTTGACAAACACAGTGACAACCCCTACTTATATTAGACTATTGTTAATCCGACATTCGAGCATTGTATTACAAACCCGTAAACCCGCAACTAGCTGTGTGGGATTTGATCCTGACCTTTGACTTAGAGCGTTTGTCATAAATATGTTCCGTTTGACCGGGGAAAAAGAAGATTTTGTTTCGGCAGTTCTCGTAAGCCACCTTATGACAAACGCCAAAACATCTTGTAATTGCCATTTGTTATTTTATTGCAGCCGCTGTTAGAGTCTTGATTTACCTTAGTAATCAAACGGAAGTTAATTTTGGCAATTACTATAAAATAAATCCAGCGGCTATCTCATAATAGGTACGGCGGCTGGTCAAGCAGCGATTGATATAAGATTCTCAATATAAGAATGATCGGCGCAACTGGCGGTTGAGCCTGCTTAAACCGGGAAGAAAACTTACCAGACAAAAGCAGGCATCACAGCCGCTTATCACCACGAACTTTTATATTTTCTTGATGAGGCGAATCAGGGAATGCCTCACCGGCCGTTCCTGAAGGCGATCCCAGGAAAAGGGTCTTACCGGCAGCAGTAAAACTTAAACTGATCCGGAAAAAAGGAAACGGATTAGTGAGTTTCGACCATTTGTAAATCATTGAGGAAACATGTCTGATGAGTCTAAAGGATAACTTCGAAGAACCACTCCCGGAACCTGAAAAGACACTGTCCGGCCATCCAATGCTCACCGTACTGCGGATTCGTAACCTTCGTTTCTTATGGCTCGGTCAGGGGTTCTCTGTCCTGGGCACTCAATTCTACATGATCGCCCTGCCCTGGCTGGTTCTCCGGCTCACAGGCGACCCCTTCAAGATGGGAACCGTACTAGCGTTGGCAGGCATCCCTCGCGCTCTTTTCATGCTGGTGGGCGGGGCACTCACCGACCGCTTTTCCCCCCGCACTTTGATGCTCTGTTCCAATTTCACCCGAATGGTTATTGTCGGTCTACTGACCGCACTGGTACTGACCGAATCGGTTGATCTGTGGATGATGTATCTTCTGGGTTTGACCTTTGGGCTGGCGGACGCCTTCTACTTTCCGGCCCAGGCCTCCATTATGCCGCGTATCGTGAAGGCCGAACACCTGTTGGCAGGCAACTCCATCGTACAGGGAACCTCACAGCTTAGCATCGCTGTCGGCCCAGCTCTGGCCGGAGGATTGATTGCTATTTTCTCCGGTTCACCTGGAGAAACCGCGATCACAGGCGGGGGCGCGGCTCAGACGGCGGATGTAACCGGTCTCGGTCTCGCTTTTGGAATCAATGCTCTCGGTTATCTTATTTCAATCATATCCCTCCTGATGATAAAAGTTAGCCAACCTGTTGAAACCGTTAATAAAAACATCGAAATAAACTTTTTTTCTTCGATTACTCAAGGTATTATGTACCTGCTTAAGGACAAAACTCTGCGGCTTTTAGTGTTGGTTAACGGAATAAGCCATTTCTGCATGGAAGGTCCTTTATTCATCGGCATACCGGTATTGGCCTATTCACGATTCCCGGAAGGCGCGGCCGCCTTTGGCATCATTATGTCGGCCTTTGGGGCTGGTATGCTTTTGGGAATTATTCTGGCGGGGGCGCTTCCTAAACTGCCGCCCAAAAGCATGGGGATGATACTGCTGATAATTATTAGTTTTAGCGGTCTGGGGTTGATGATCTTTGGTTTTGTCACATCCACCCTTATCGCGGCCCTGGTGGTTCTTTGTATGGCCACGGCGCAAGGCTTTGTCGTTATCCAGTATACTTCCTGGATACAAGCCCGCAGCCCGGATATTCTGCTGGGCCGAATCTTCAGCCTGATCATGTTCGTCTCAGTCGGTTTGATCCCGATCTCACAGGCACTGGCTGGCGCCCTGATCAAATTTAACACCACCGGCCTATTCCTCGGCGCTGGTATCCTGATGTCCGTTGTCGTGGGGCTGGTGGCGTTTCGACCGGAAATGAGGTCTATGGGGTTGGAACCGAAAAAAAATGTATGATAAAATTATCTCAATAATAAAAGCGGATTATGGACAGGTGCTTAGAACACGATGAAAAAAGGATACATGAGTAACCAAAAAAATAACCGTAAAACAAAAATTGTCTGCACTATCGGCCCGGCCACTTCTTCACCTGAAATGATCCGGAGGCTCATTGAAGCCGGAATGGACGTAGCTCGACTGAATTTTTCTCATGGCACCCACGATAGTCATGATAAGGCCATTCGTGATCTGCGCCGTGTTTCCCGGGAGGTGGGCCGCGAAATCGGTATCCTCATGGATCTGGCCGGTCCCAAAATCCGTCTGGGTCATATCCCGGCCCATGAGCGAACACTTGAACCCGGCACTGAGGTGATCCTTGTGTCCGGTCAAAGTTCTACAGGGGACGAACTCCCGGTTAACTATCCCGGCCTTTATGAGGACGTGGCAGTGGGTGACCGCATCCTGATTGCCGATGGGCAGGTCGAGCTTTGTGTTCTGGATAAAAAAAACCAACTCATATACTGCGAGGTCGTTGTTGGCGGGGTGGTTACTTCCAATAAAGGGGTAAACCTGCCAACCAGCAACCTGCGCACGCCCACCTTCACTGAAAAAGATCGCCGTGACCTTAAGTTCGGACTTTCCAGGGATGTAGACATCGTGGCCATGTCCTTTGTGCGCCATGAAAAGGACCTGGACCCGTTACGGGAGATATTGAATAAGATGAAGCGTCCTTCCCTTCTGGTCGCCAAAATAGAAAAACCGGAAGCGTTGGAAAATTTACACGGTATTCTGGGGGTGGTTGACGGAATGATGGTGGCCCGGGGTGACCTGGGAGTTGAAATGCCTCTGGCAGAGGTGCCTTTGATCCAAAAACGGGTGATCAAGGAGGCTCGGCAGGCTGGCAAGGCTGTAATTACGGCAACCCAGATGCTGGGTTCCATGCTCAGCAGCCCTCGCCCCAGCCGCGCCGAAGTGACTGACGTGGCCAATGCCATCCTGGATGGCACAGACGCGGTTATGCTTTCCGATGAAACCGCCATGGGCCGTTACCCGGTCGAGGCGGTTAAGGTGCTTGACAGAATCTGCAAAGCCACTGAGCCGCAACTGGCCTCAGAACGTTTTCTGGACGAGGAGCTTTCAGCGCTTCTTCCCGCCACCGCGGCGGCTCTTAGCCGCGCCGTCTCGTGGCTGGCCCGGGACCTGAAACCCGCTGCGATTGTGGCCGCCACTACCAGCGGCAGTACGGCCCGGATTATAGCGCGTTATCGCCCCCCGCAGCCAGTAGTGGGGCTTACGCCTGAAATTCGTACCTGCCGCCAATTATGTCTCTCCTGGGGCGTACTGCCTGCCTTGATTCCTGAAAGCGAAAACGCCGATGAGGTATTTAATCTGGTTCGAAAGTGGGCTGAGGAGACTGGGCTGGCCGGCGCGGGTGACCGCTTAATCGTTACCGCGGGCGTCCCCTTCAAAGTGCCGGGCACAACCAACCTGATCAAAATTATCGAAATGGGTGGTCCTTCTCAGCATTAGCATTTCTAAGGAACTGTAAAAACTCCTCTCCGGCTGAAAATTTGGGAAGACATTTACCGGCCGGATCGGCTTCTGAATGAGCCTCAAAAGCCCAAGAAAGATCAATTTTACAAAAAAAACAAATGTTTTCTGTTACTCGAATATCACACTAAGGGGCTGAGGGGGAAGCCTAAACGCCCACCAGTTACCGCTTTGCCCGTGAAGCCGATTAAGAGACCTCTGCAAAACTTCGTCCTTTAACCGACCTCATGTACACCGTTTCGCTAACGCTGCAGCGGCTTATGTCAGGCTAAAATTTAAGTCCTGATAACATTCCTGCGGGTTGAATTTTCACCTTCCGCGATTTCAACAAAATTACTTGTTTTGCAGAGGTCTCGATCAAGGTCAATTTTATCCCTTAACAAAACCGAATCTAGTGACTTGACATAATCACGTACTACCTGATTAAATAAACATAATAGTTGGTGCTGACACTAGGCCGTACTTATTAAAGCGGGGGGGTATTTTCGTGCCGCAATCCAAGGCTTTGGAGGTCAACCTCCAAACCAGCCGGGTCAAAGTCACGCTGGACCCAAAATACAAAACTCTTCAAGAGATCACGTCTAACTATCTCGGTCTTCTTGAAGAACTCGATGTGCTCATCAAAGAGGTATGTCATCCCCTAAAGAACTGGCAGTTCATTATCGAAAACACACGCCGGTTCGCGCTGAACAACTTCCACCTTTTCAAAAATCATCCCAAAGGACCTGAAGGCGTAAGACTATTGGTGGATATCTTCCTTGACGCCCTGTCAGATTCTAAGGATGACAGAATACGCGCTGACGCGATAGACAACCTTCTTGTTTATTTACAACAGGTTATCAACGATTCAGATTCCGACCTTAACCGTTTCATGGATTTGCTGGGCTACAGCTTTGAGCAGTTGGTGAATCTGTCTGAAGACACTTTTCCCCTGGTGGTGCGGAGCTTCTATTCCTTAAACCGCCTGGCGTCCGATCTGAGCAAAGCCGTGCCATCCGATACCAACCTACAGCCCATAATCACCCTGCTTCACCGCTGCCTTAACAGCACTTATGAATACTGGCTGACCGAGTCCGATCCCCAAACCTGGTTTGAAGTTGAGACAGGGCCGGATGTCAGGTCCAAACAGATTAACGAGATATTCGCCCCGATTTCGCATAAGAACCTTAAAGCTCATCAGTTTGCGCTAACTGAAATTGATCTGGCTAAGGCCGATGGTTCACTGAAGACGCTAAATCTCCTGACCGATCTCCCCAGCTACAGGGAAATCGCGGCTTATTACGACAAACTGCCGCAGCAATTGTCCAAGGCTGGAGAACCCTCCGGACAAGGCAATTATTGGATGCTGGTATTCCTCTTTCATATCATGAATATCTCGGGTCTCTCATCCATTCATGAACGTACCCTTAGAGAGATCAACCGGTCCTTGGCCTGGCTGATAGGCCACGAGAAACCCGAGAAAGTTAAGTCCCTGATCGCGGCCACCTTTCGTATTCTTGAGCACAGCGCCGTGAAATATCCCCGAACCGCCTTGAATTCCGTGCTCAACATGGGTAAGGCGGTCTATGGAACCAATGAAAAGGAACTGGTTGACTACTTCATTTCATCTGTGGTTGATCTTGGCTTCCAAACTCCGGACATCAAAGGCGTGACTAATGACTGGCAAATCCTGTCTAACGATACGCACATTCAGAATATCCGTACCTGGCTCAAGCTGATTGAGCTTAAACCCAACCGTTCAACAAAGCTGTTGAGCGCCCTGACAATCTACCTGGCTTTAAATGGTGTTTTCATCAAGGATACAGATCTGTTTCCCCGAGACATCACAAGCCTCCTAAACAGTAAAATCAAATCGGTTTATCATCTGGTCAAACAGCTTTGCCGGATTTTCCCAGCTTACTTCAACGAAATTGGAGCCGAAGGACGGCTGCGGGACATCTCAACCGAGATTGATGACATCATCCACCGCCGTGATCCACTGATCCACTTTCTGCGTAAACAGTCTCACGTCGAAAGCAGTCCCCAGACTGTAGATTTAATGGAAAAAATACTCGAGTTCTGGCGTACCAAGAATAAAAAACCTTTAAAAAAATTGCTCCCGCCCAACATTTATAACCAGATCCAAACTGATGGGCCGAATATAGACGGACTGCACCAACTCATAGCCAGGCTGTTCGATACGGGAACTATAAGCAAGATTCAAGACCTGCTTTCTCTCCATGAAGATGAAATTGCCGACCTTCTCGCTCCCCGCCTGCAGGGGGTTACCAAAAAGGATCACCAGCGGCTTAAATTGGCTCACTCTTTTTACCAGAAGCTGTATCAAAAATACAACACCGATATGCTCGATCTGGATACCTACCTGAACCAACTCCAGCCTGGTGTCTTTCCCAAAATAAATGAGCTTAAAGCCAGCCTTAATCAACGCGATCAAAGGGAAAAAATAGCCAGCCTCCTGGACTATCTCAAGGATTTGAAGGAACTGATTCTTTCACCCGCCGCCTTTGAAATAAGGGAAGATATCTACCACAAGCGCCATATTGCCGTTGATATCCCCTCCATGTACGGAAGCTATCACGAAGCCAAGTTCGACGCCTTGGGGTTGACCTTCAGGCTGGAGACCCTGGTAAACACCCTGTTCCAGGAGCTTATAGACAGTTTAGATCTTAACCTGATCACGAGGACGACCATTGTAAAAATCCAGGACTACCTGTGTCTGTTCAACGAAGCCTTGAAACTGGATGGCATAGAATCCAAGGAGATGGAGCGTCAGATTGATTTGCTGAACCATGCCTTAAATATCCGGGACTTCTCCTTCACCCAGTATCTGGACATCTTTCGAGGCTTTAACCAGGTGATTACCAATATCGTTAACAATCATTTCAATAAAATCCACTATAACCAGTTAGCTCAGATTCTCTCTCGAACGTCAGTCAATGCGCTTTTGCCCAAATATCTGCCTTCTGAAGGTTCTGTTGGTTCCGAAGATTTAGCACACCGGGTCAGTGAAATTTTTATGCGTGACCGCATCGCCACGTCTCTGGGGCTGCAGCAGCTGGATCAGTTCGTATCAAGGATATACAATACACTGTTTTATCTGGATCGCGAACTGCCTCACGAGGCCCTGCCTCGCCTGCTCAACTACGACCCGGACAGGGCTATTACGCCTTTAACCCCGGTTAAGGAAGAAATATCGGAAATCATTCACCTGGGAGTCAAAGGTTACAACCTGGTCAAGCTTCTAAAACTTGGGCTGCCGGTACCTTTAGGTTTTATTATTACCACAGAAGTTTTTCACTTCCGGGAGGTAATTGATTCTTACGCCACGGCCAGAAGGCAGTTTAGAAACATGGTAACTCATCAGGTAACAAGGTTGGAACGGCTGACCGGCAGGAAGATTGGGGACCCGAAAAACCCGCTATTGCTTTCAGTACGCAGCGGATCATCCATTTCACAGCCCGGGATGATGACCACTTCTTTGAATGTAGGCCTCAATGAGGAGATCGTTGAAGGTATGGCCGCGGGCGGAAGCAAACGAAAATGGTTTGCCTGGGACTGCTACCGCCGCTATCTACAGAATTACGGCGTGGCTTACGAACTGAAGCGTGACGATTTTGACGCCATCATAAGCGCATTCAAGCAAAAATTCGGTCTGCCTTATAAACGGGATTTTTCCGGCGAGCAGATGAAAAAGACCGCTTTGGCTTACCAGGAATTCATCAGCTCGCATGGCGTGACCATTGAAAAAAAACCACGGGAACAGCTTTTTCAAGCCATCCAGGCCGTCTTTGACAGCTGGAACGCGCCTCGCGCTAAGACCTATCGCCTCATTATGGGCATCAGCAGTGACTGGGGCACAGCCGTGACCATCCAGAGGATGGTCTTCGGTAATCTGTCCCAGCAGGCGGGTTCTGGAGTTTTCTTCACTCATAACCCCAGGTGGTCTGAAGACAAACTGATGCTGTGGGGCGATTTCACTCCAGGCAACCAGGGTGAGGACATCGTTTCAGGTCTGGTCGAGACCATGCCTCTCAACCAAAGGCAGGCTGAGATTGAGAGCCGCCCTCCGGAAAAAACCCTGGAAACGCTATTCCCCAAAATTTACGGACGCATTAATGAGCTGGCCGAAAAAATAATCTACGATTGGGGCTACAGCCCTCAGGAAATAGAATTTACATTTGAAGGGCCGGAAAAGGAAAATCTTTATTTCCTTCAGACCCGAGACATGGTATTGCAGGAATGGCCAACGACTTTCGGCGTGGATCATTTTCAAATACCGCCGGATGACTTCCTGGGAAGGGGCATTGGCGTCAGCGGCGGAATAATGAGCGGACGCATTGTATTCAACCTGGAAGAAATTCAAAAATGGCGTCAGGATGAACCGGACACGCCCTTAATTCTGATACGCGGCGACACCGTGCCAGATGATATCAGGGAGATATATGAAGCCGACGGACTTCTGACCGCCCGAGGCGGTTCCACTTCACACGCCGCCATAGTCGCTCATCAGCTCAAAAAAACCTGTATTGTGGGTTGTGAAAGGCTGATCTGTGATGAAAACCAGAGTATCTGCGAACTTGGACAAAATAACATGAAATCCGGTGACTGGATCAGTATTGATGGGCTCTCCGGTTCAATCTACAAAGGACAAATTATTCAAACATGATTCTAAAAGAAAGGGGTAGGATGCAGCCATGATGTCACCTAGAAGGAATTCTGGAATGAAGCTTGGCATAAATGCTTGCGGACGTATCGGTAAACTCTCCTTGTGGCACCATGTCTCCCGCAAGTACTTCGACGAAATCATACTCAACCTCGGCCGGCAAGTAGGTGGCTCCCTTCACGACCTGGCTCACTATATCGAACGCGATTCGACTTACGGTTCACTGCATGGTTTCCTCTATGGCCACAAGGCCACCTCAGTAATCAATGAGGTGGATGAAAAAAAGAGCACCATCGTGATCGACGGAGTCAAGGTTAAAGTTCTAACCAAGGCGCGTAACCCATATGAAATTGACTGGGCCGGTGAAAATGTCAAGCTGGTCGTGGATTCGACCGGCTTATTTCTGGACCCCACCTTACCGGCCAACGACCCGGCAGGCTCCTGTCTGGGCCATCTGGAGTGCGGGGCTGAAAAGGTTATCGTCTCCGCGCCGTTCAAGATAACGGACAAGAGCAAACCCATGCCCGACTACGCTGTAACAACCGTCATGGGGATCAACCACAACGACTACGATCCCCGAAAACATAAAGTCATCTCCGCCGCTTCCTGCACCACCACCTGCCTGGCTTATATGTTTAAACCGCTGCTGGACTATTTCGGGGTCAAACGGATTCTTTCGACCTCAATGGCCACGATTCACGCCATAACACCTTCGCAGGTGGTCCTGGATCGGATGCCGGAAGAGGGAGCGACTGATCTTAGAAAAACAAGAAGTGTAATGAATAACATCATTCTCACTTCCACCGGCGCCGCCAAGACACTGTCCCTGGTTATACCGGAAATGAAGCAAATCGGTTTCATAGCCGAATCGGTTCGCATTCCGGCGACCACGGGTTCATTGATCATTCTCGTCGTTAACCTGCAAGACGACGCCTCTGGTCAATCCATTCGGCGCGACCTGATCAACGATATTTATAAAAAAGCGGCCGCGGCTGACAAGGAAGGCTATCTGCACTATACCGACAAGCAAAACGCCTCAACCGATATAATTGGTCAGCCAAAGGCGGCGGCGATTATCGAGGGGCATGAAACCCACACCCGCACCGGGGAAATCGCGATTAACCTGGATAATATCCAGGGTGACCGGGCTAAGATTATAGATCAGGTCGGGGATAACGTGCTTAAAATATCGGTGACTCAGGCTGTCATCTACGGATGGTACGATAACGAATTTGGGAGCTACGTCAACATGCTGGGCGACCGAACCGTCAGTATCGCTGAAAGCTTATAAAATCAAAACCGGCCGCCTAAACCATAAATGGCCTAACGCCTACCTCGTCAGCGTTCACTATGCTCGGCGCCGCTTTTGGCAAATCATCACTCAAAAACGGCGATATATCCGGGTCCTGCCAGGCAGGATATCCCATCAAAATGGCGGCCACGTTGCCAGCCGCTAGAACGGCCATGCCCTGCCGCGTCCAGCCGGTCGCAGAACCGGTGTGAGGCATGATGACCACATTATCCAGTTCACTCAAACCAGGTTTCATGTCCGGCTCATCCTCATAAACATCCAGCCCGGCCCTAAAGTTCGGGTGCTCCTGGCAGTGAGCTACCAGTGTGGATTCATCTATCACCGGTCCGCGGCTGGTGTTAATCAAGATCGCGTTTTCCTTCATCAAACCCAGACGTTCCCGGTTGATCAGGTGATGTGTTGTATTGTCAAGCGGCAGGTGCAGGCTTACCAGATCCGCCTCTTGAAGAACCTCTTCCACGCTTGCCGCGCGTTTGCAGTATACGGGTTTTTGACCCTGGGATTTTAAAAATTCAGCATAAAAGGCGATATAATCCTCCAGATCCTTTCGCTGATGGTGGTCACAGTAAATCAGGTCCATCCGGCACCCTTCCACCATCATGCGGGCGTAAGCCGAACCAATACGTCCCGCGCCAATCACACCCACTGTCTTTTGGTGGAGAAGTTCTCCCAGAAAAAGGGTCGGCAGCCAGCCCTTGTAATGACCGCCGCGCATAAAACGATCAGCCTCCACTACCCGGCGGGCGGCAGCGAAGGATAACGCCACAGCCATCTCCGCTGTGGTTTCGGTAAGAACGCCCGGAGTATTCCCCACAGGTATGCCGTGTTTTGTGGCGGCGCCAACATCCACGTTGTTATACCCCACGGCGTAATTACTGTAGGCTTTGCCTCCAGCGGCCTTCAGCGCGGCAAAAAGTTCCTCGCCCCAATCTTCGGTCAGCTGACCGATCGCACCGTCGCATCGCTCACCGATCGCGTCCTTGATCTCACTAACCCTCAAAACGTCCGTGGACACGCAGACCTCGACCATACAGTCGGCCTGTTTAAGAATTTCCAGCCACCGATCTCCGGGCAGCTCCTTGGTCACGACCACACGCCTGCTTCCAGATGAGTTATAGCTTTTCCATTTTTGATCGTTCGACATAAAAACCCCTTTTATTAATATTAGAAGTATCGAAGCCGGAACGCCGAAGCGGAAAACCACGGCTTTACTGCCTTAAAGCGCCAGATAAAATGATTATATGTCCTAAAAATACTATTTTGCCAATAAGAAATTAATAAAATAGTATGATTGCCTACCTGAATTCCTAACTCGCTCAAAGGAAAGAAGCGGGGGGACCTTCACAGGATGTTTACCAGAAAAAAACCCGGCCTTTTTGGCCGGGCGGATTCAACGAGCTATAAAAAGCAAAAGTCTTTATATCGTGTAAATCATACTACTGTATCTACTGGTTCGTTTACAGCCGGAGTTTCATCGGTTGTTTCGATTCCTAACAACTGGTTGTATATGGCCAGAAATTTGTCATAGGCCACGCCGTTTCCCATTGGTTCGGATAGTTCCGGCAAGACTTTTATTTCATTGAGCGCGTCTGTCAGTTCGTTCAAGGCGATCGCAAAAGCTTCCTCTAAATCTTGAATGAATGTCTGAAAATTGTTCTCCGCAACCAAAATCGGTTCCGGCTCGATAACATTCGCGGATTCATCTTCGGTTGAGTCAATCGGAGGGTCTTCCGGTTCCATGTTTTCGGGAGGTATAAGATCATCCTCTGACGCTTCAGGAACCGGTGGCAAAAGGACCGATTCCAAAGATGTGACGAACGCCTCAAAAGCGGATGTTAATCCGATAATCAGATCATCCCTGGACGGCTGTTCAGAAGCAAGAAATTCCTCTTTTGACTGATTCACCGCCTGGGCGAATGTTTTTTGAGACTCCATCACGCCGTTTGACTGTTCTTCAGTCAGTCCTTCAAGCCCCAATAGCGTCTCAACATCAGAACCTGCTGAATCCACGATCCCTGAGACCTTATCCCCGACTACAGCCTGCATCTCCTTTTGCTCAATCGCGTTCAATTCCTCAAAAAAGTTGATCCGAAGACTGACATCAGCCACACCTTTGAAATGCCCTTCCTGAAGGAGGCGTATAACTCCCCTGACCTTTTCAGGGCTGACTGGTTCAGGATCGGTCGTTGGGTTCGGAACAGCTGACGCGTATTCCGGGGTCGAGCTTTGTTCAGTGAGATCTTCCACATTACCGTTGGTGGGAGGCGGTTCCTGCTCTCCCGAGAAAAAAACCTGCAAGGCTGTACCGGTTATCTCCATGGATCAATCCTCCAGATGGTTAATGAAATATTCCTGTTAAGAGTGACTGTCAAAAGTCAGTTCAGATTGAAGACAGGCTTTATTTATGGAGGTTGTACACGTAAAAGGAACATATTTCTGGCAATCGCTCTAACATATAAATCGGCAGAACTGGTCAATAACTTCAATTGAAAAAATTCTGAGTCCAGGCTTGAGGCCCCTGAAAAACCAGTAATTTTGTTGAAATCGCGGAAGGCGAAAATTTAACCCGCGGGAATATTACCAATATTTCGAGGGCTTAAATTTGAGACTGACATATGCCGCTGCAGCATGAGCGAAGCGGGACTCATGAGTTCAGCTAAAGGACGAAGTTTTGCAGAGGTTTCGGTTTTTACGAAGGGATTTGACTTAAGGGCTTGAACCTAAAGAAAAAAAGGGGGTCAACAAAAAAGCCCGGCTTTTTTAAGCCGGGCTGATTGATTTATCCCGCAACGATTAAAGGGATCTCGCCTGCGGTGCCAAAGTTCCTCTGAGGAGGTTCCAGCACCCTAAGTGGCGCTCAAAACCGCCTGCTGATCTTCATCTCGCGAGACCGCTGTTGAAAGGTATTCCTTTATCCAGATCGGGTCAGTTAACCTTTTTAATTCCTCACCGTAATTAATCATACCCGTACAATAATCACTGTCATTTAAAGCGATAGCCGCTTCTTCATTGATCGGTTTGGCATTGGATTTGATAGCCGCCTCCCTGAAAACACCGAAGTGATCCCTTATAACACACGGACACAGCCAATTATCCAACTTTTCCGCGGGCTGTCTATAACCGTATTCATCCTGCCATGTGTTGATTTTTTTAAAAAAGGAACTCTTTAAAGGCGTATTGATGTTTCCCCCTGACTTGTAGATTCGATGGATATTGTCAGCCGCGTAAGGTATGAAGACGCACGGCGTGACGTTTCCGTGCCAGTCAATGTAATAATAACCGCCTTTTCGCCCGGCGCTGAGGCATCCGCCAGCGGCTGTACCGCTGTTCCAGAAGTCTGCTAAAAAAACCTTTCGCTCCCGAACAATCCGCACCATCCTTTTATACATCTCAACGCGCTGTTCAGGCGTGACCATCAGGTCGAGTGTCTGACCGCGGCCTATGGGCATATATTGAAATAACCAGCCGTAGACAGCGCCTTGCTGCATAAAATAGAAATCAACGAGACGATCACTTGTGGCTACTTCCCAGTTGTACTTTGTCGGGGTGACCGAAATACCGAAGAAGACTCCATATTTTTTCAAGCTTTCCAAGGCATTCATGATACGCGTGTAGGTTCCCTTGCCTCTTCTGGCGTCTGTTTCCTCTTCAAAGCCTTCAACAGAGATGGCCGGTGTGACATTACCCAACTCAGCCATGCGTTTGGCGACTTCATCTGTAATCAAGGTGCCGTTAGTGTAAAACATAAACATGTTGTTGGAATGTCGTTCTATCATGTCAAGAAAATCAAATTTCCCGTCGCGCCATAGTAAGGGCTCCCCGCCTGAGATGGCTGTGAAATGAGAACCCCACAGCTCTCGTTTCTCAGTGAGGATACGGTCGAAGGTGTTGAAATCAAGGCTAACCTTTTGGCTGGAGTCACTCGTCGCGTAACAACCAGTGCATTTTAAATTGCATTTACCGGTTGGACTTATTACCAGGAAAAACGGCAAATCGAGTCCCAGGGAACAGGAAGCCTCTTCACTCTCCTTATTCATGACCACCTTACTCAGAAAGATTTCCATCAGCCTGTCAATCCCATGTTTTGAGATTTGACCGAGTTCAAACGCCCGAAGAAAACCATGGAGAAGGGCCATGGAATAGTCATGTCTATCTTCCTGAACCTGCCTGGGCCTATTATCAGAATTTACCTCAATCGCATCCTGATAAGATTTCTGTTCAATGAAGCTGATGATCTTTTTCCTGACGGTTTTATTGTTGATCATCGTTTGGAGAAGCGTCTTGGTTGATTCTGCCGTAAGCAATGGTTGCGCGTCCATTTTAACCTCCTCTCCTTACTTCTCAAGATTGACCGACCTCGGAGTTGCAGGGCTAGCCTAGCACTGAAGGATCTTTGACTTCAGTAGTTCTTCGCGCAAGGCAACCCTGAAGCTGGGCTTTGAAATCCTATTATCTCCCTTTATCTTTTCTAATTA
>JAFDLS010000186.1 GCA_019306365.1 Deltaproteobacteria bacterium | reverse complement strand
TTCACAATCTGTTTCATAAAGTTATGAAATTTTTATAAAAAAGAGTGATGGTCTGATACCTTGATTCTTTCTGTCAGTAAATGCCCCAGGTCCCGGACCGGTAGTAGCGCATGAGCACCGGGTTGCTCTCGGTATTTATCTTGATATTTTTCGATCCATCAAGAACGCCCTTGCCGAAGTGCGCCATGGAGATCATGGCATCTGTATTAAAAAAACGGGTGTTTAGTCCGTCAAAACTCTCTGTCATAACCCGTCTTTTCAAAACCTCCGCGCTCACGTCTTCAGCCCGGGCTCCGAGGACCCATCCCCATTCCCCCATGGTTGGGACCTGGTTGTGCAAAGGCAGAACGCTAAAGCCTGCCGCTTCAATCGTTTTCATGATGCATAAATAAGCCTGCCTGGAAAAATACGGGCTTGACGCCTGAGCTACCAGGATACCGCCGCCCTTTAGGTGCCGATAAGCCCGCCGGTAAAAAGTCAGGGAATAGACATGCATGAGGTCCGTGGAGTCCGGATCGGGCAGATCAATGAAAATCAGGTCGTAAAGGCCGGAATTTTCTTTCAAAAAGACGGCCGCGTCCCGGTTGACGATCTTGACCCGGGGGTCATTCATGGACCCCTGGTTGACTTCGAGCAGCACCGGATGGGTACGCGCCAGTTCCGTCATGTCCGGGTCCAGGTCCACCAGGGTGACTGAGGAGACGTCCGGATACTTCAGCACCTCCCTGAGCGCCAGCCCGTCACCGCCCCCCAGAATCAGGACGTCGTCCCGCCGGGCAGCCAGTTTCATGCCCGGATGCACGAGCGGTTCGTGGTATTTTTCTTCATCAAAGGTGCTGAATTGCTCCTGCCCGTTGATATAAAGCCAGTAATACTTTTTCCACTGTGTAATGACGATTTTTTGATAAACGGTCTGCTCGGCGAAAATGACCTTATCTCGGTACTGCCTCTGCTCGCCGTACAGGATGATCGGCCGGGCGAAAACCCCGAGCGCAATCAGGGCGGCGCAGGTCGTGGCAAAGGCGGCGGCCAGGACCTTTTTCCGGTCTACCAGGTCAAAAAAACTCCAGAGAAGCAAAGCGGCGACCAGAAAATTGATGGTCCCGAGGACAATGGGCGTGTAGGTGAGGCCCAAATAAGGCAGGGCGAAGAAGGCGAAGAAGAGCCCGCCCAGCAGCGCGCCGTAATAATCCTTCTCCATGACAGAGGCGATATTTGACCTGAGCTCCTCATAGGTCTGGTTGAGGCGTGTCACCAGGGGGATTTCCAGGCCGATGAGCAGGCCGATGATAACGGCCTGGGTGTAGATTATTATCCGGGCGTAACTGGTGTAGGCCGCCAATCCGTAGGCCAGCGCGGCTGAGGAGGCGCACAGCAAGGAGAGGCTGAATTCAATGATGATAAAGGTGTCCAGAAGTTTGTGCCGGAAGATGGAGCTTAAACGGCTGCCAAGCCCCATGGCGAAAAACATCAGGGACATGATCAACGCCCACTGGAGGATGGCGTTGCCGATGATGTAGGTGGCCAGCGTGGACAGGACGAATTCGGCCACAATACCGGCACAGCCGGTGGCAAAGACGGAAATTTTAAGAACGGTGCTTACACCGCGATGTTTAGACACACCAGAATATTATGAAGGCGGCGGCGATATAGGAAAACGCCTCAATATAGGCGGCGCCCATATTGGGTTTTTCCTGAGCGACAATTTCATCGCTAAGCCGCACCGTGGGAAGCAGGACCCTGTCAGTCAGTATTCGAACAACGGGCAGCAGTATGAGCCCGATTACGGCGTAGGCCAGGTAGCTAAAAAGGTTTTCAGACCAGGAGACGAAGTCGCCTTCCCCTGCCAGTCCGACGATGACGCCGACAGCCAGCAGCGCTCCGGCAAAGCTCACGCCAGCCGCGACGTTATCTTTTTCGATCTGTTCGTGGATATCGTAGGACGTTATGCGGTTGTAAACAAGTCCGGTCAGGATCAAGATCACCTGTCCGATCAGCCAGAAGACCAGGACGGTCCATATGGAACCGCCTTCACCCGCCACGGAACCATAGATTATGAAACCCGAGGCAATACTCACGGCGGCTGAGACAGCGCCGGTTCCCTGGTTGTGATCCCGGATAAGCTCGTCGCTGACATGGAACTTGTACAGGATAAGCTTGTCACACAAGTACCAGGATATATTAAGAAGAATGATCCCCAGGACACCATAGACTGCGAGGTCAATCAGATCGTTGACGAGACCCGAGCTGGGACCCACGATAGCTCCGCCAATAGCCAGAACCAGCCCGACGTAGTAACCGACTATGGCGAGGGCCAGGGCGGCGTTGTCCCTTTCAACCAGCTCATAACCTAGCCTGTATTCCCGATGCAGCAGGTTATTAACCGTTTTGCCTATATAAAACAGGATGTAAAAGCCGATGATTAAAATTATCGCGGTGACCAGGCTGTCCAGTGTCATAGTCTATTTCCCCCCACTATAGCTTCGGCTGCGGTAGCTGGATCTGGTTCGACCGGTGCGCTGGTTTACCCGTTTCGAGAATGAGGCTTTTTTGGCCTGAACTCTTGCCGCCTGCCGAGCGTAAAAATTGGGCTTCTGACTCTTGGTAATGGTTCCTTTGGTGCCGAATTCATTGTTTCGCCCGTAGTAAGGGCGGTTCTGGCGTCTATATTGCCGGTAGGTTGCGTAATCGTTCTGGTAAACCCGATGTCCGCCCAGCAGGTGTGATAGAAAGACGTATTGACCATAAAAGGCCCAAAAGGAGTTACCGCTGGAATCGCGCTGCCATTTTCCATAACGCTCGTCGCCCACGTAATGGTAGCCCGGCGGTCCCACGGCGGAGTCGAACTCCCCTTCCTTTTTCGCGGCCAGAGTCATGCCCAGGAGTGTCGAATGTCTCTTGTAATAATCGTTTGGCACCTTCATCCAGTTGGTGGTCCAGGCCCGATCGTCCTGGACGATTCGATATTTGTGGTAATACGTTTTGAAAAAGCTGCCTCTTTCGTCCATATCCTCCAGGATGACCGAATAGGTGGGGACGTCCCTGAACTCTTTTTTAATGATGTCGATGGGAAGCCGCTGTCCAGCGCATCCATTGAGGAATAAGGCTGCCAGGATCAAGGCCAAGGCTAAATAACAAAGGCGATACATGGGTAAATTTCCTTATTGTCAATCTTGGGTTAGAAAAAATACCATTACAGAACCTGCGAGAACACGAACGATAAAGACCGCCGATACATGCTTACTTCTTTCGAATTACCTTTAATTATTTCAGATTCATGAATGGTTGTCAACCTGAAAGGTTCGGCGAAACAACCGCAGGTGTCTCCTTTAAGGGCGATTTTGCAAGCGCTTGGTCAGGGATGTCAGGGTTTTTATTGTCAGGGGAAAAAACCGCCTCTTACCCTGACATTCCCTTATCAGCCGGATACCTTACAAGATGAGGCCTCTGCAAAACCAGTAATTTTGCTGAAATCGCGGAAGGCGAAAATTAAACCCGCAGGAATATTGCCAATATTTCGAGGATTTAATTTTGAGCCTGACATATGCCGCTGCAGCGTCAGCGAAGCGGTGCTCATGAAGTCGGCTAAAGGACGAAGTTTTACAGAGGTCTCAAGATATTAATTGCAAAACTATAAGCAGTTATCTATTTTGTTGATGGGCGTGCTGTAAGGCGGCAAGAGATTCATCCCGTTTTTTAGTTACATCTTTGTTTTATTTCTATCAATTGCCATCAACTAAAAAAACGCTGTTTGAAAATCCTCTTGCCTCTCGAACTCAACCATGCAATGCGTACGGGACGCCTGCCACGTTGATAAGGAGAAAAGAATGAGTGAGATCAGAATGACAGGAGAAATCAGAACGGATTATGATTGCGAGAGCTCAGGTCTCCCGGCAGAACGCTGGGGTGAAGCCGTATTCAAAATCGGTGAGGAAGAAATTGTGCTTGAAGTCAGCGTAGAAAAAGATGTGATCGTGGGGCTCATGGCTGGGGATAAAGCTGTTTGGAGGGGTACGCTTAAGGGTTTGCAAATACTTCTAAAGAATTCAATCTAGCCATTTCCGGTCAATATTCACATTAAGAAATTAGTCTGGCGCGCCCTGGTTTGATTTCCTGTTTTCATAATCTATAACGATCTCTTCTCCCTGTTTGGCGCATTTGATGTTGGCATGGATCGTGTCAAACTCCTCGGTCAAATGGGTGCCATAGCAGATGGTATCGCTTCCGGTAATCGGCAGACCTTTTTCAATCACCTCACTCAGCGAAACATGGATACTCGGGTCGCCGCCATTCATGTCCATCAATACTATCCTGGGTTGACTGGTTAAAACCTGTTCAACCTCCTGACACCATCTGGTGTCCGATATATAAGCAAAAAGTTTTTGATTATTCGCGCTCAATAATAAACCATAGGTTTCCACGATATGCTGGACATCAAAACATGAAACAGACAGGCCATCCAGCTTCATTTCAAAATCAGCGCTGATGATTTTGAACAGGACGTTATCCCCAATCCACGCGTTACAGGGGTGGGAAGAGCTGAATGCCGCTTCGGTGACGGTTTTGACATGCTGTTCAATACCCTGCGGACCGAGAATGGTTAAAGGGGTACTGGTCGTCCCTTGCAAGGTGTTTATCCATTTATTGATAATAAGGAAGGGCAGCCCGAAGGTATGATCCCCATGCAAATGGGAGATGAAGATGGTGTCGATTTTTTCAAAATCAAGGCGCAGTTTCTTGAGGGAAACCATGAGGTCCGGCGGCGCTTCCACCAAAAAATGTCCATTGATTAAACAGGCGCTATACGGCAGCCCATTATTGACGCACCCGCCGTTTCCCAATATTTTAATTGTCAGAATCCCCATTTTTCCCCATCATCAGTAAAATGCCGCCAGGCTGAACCCAAACCGGATAGAACCATCAGGTTCAATAAGTCATATGGCGGTCACGCTTAAATGATTATCACCCCTCGTGCGTCAAGGCGATCTTTTCAAACATCCTCACCAGCCCCGTGCCAAGGGCAAAGATGGATTCAATCCTGAGGTTGTCTTCCGCTGTCTACCAGTGAAATATCGGAAGCGTAATGATTTTCCACCTGTCTTCCGTTGAAAACATGCATCATGTCCTCAAACAGGCTGGTGTAGGTGTCAGCCACCTTTTTTAAGGGTTTTTCACACCTCTGCCCAAAAAGCCGATACCACGTCTGCCCGTTTTTCAGTTCTCTGAGCGGGACCCATTTGCCTGAGACCGGCGTTCCCCTGCCCTCCAGAACGTAGTTGAGTACCGGTACCGCTATCCACGGGTGTATGTGGATTTCAGATGAAAGGTTCCCCTGTGAGTCAACGTTAAAGTTCTTGAACGTTAAAGTTCTTGCCGCAAACCTTGATCGTTAATTTATCGCCTGAAAAATCAGCCCCCAGTCTCTCAGCCGCCGCTGAAAGGTCAATCCCGGCAATCTTTCTTTGCAGATGTTTGACCGCGTCGTCCATGTCCTGCTCAGCGGTCGGTCGCTTTTCGGTTTTTCCGCCATACCGCTCAATGATATCGGCCTCAAGGCGCGGGCATTCGTCGAGCTGTTTTTGTCCCCTGAACACGGCGGCGGCAAAGGCCAGACAGGTCGGTGTTTTTGTCCCCTGAACACGGCGGCGGCAAAGGCCAGACAGGTCGGTTCCTTGCATTCCCGGCAGTTTGATTTTTCGAGCAGTTTGAAGATTTCCATGGGATTTTTCAGTTGTGGCATGCGTTACTCATCCCTTTCCTGCTAGGCGATCATAACAGAACCTGAGCCGTTTGGAAAGCCGGACGTTAACCAAATCTAACCGGAATTATTCACCCGCCACCTCATTTCGATACCAGTACAGGTACGCGACTCCCCACAGCCCGTAAAGGGTGATCGGTATGAGGAACATGGTGTAAGTG
>JAFDLS010000185.1 GCA_019306365.1 Deltaproteobacteria bacterium | reverse complement strand
CCTATGGGTAACCTCCGTTGAGTACGATGAAGATTAGCATATCCTCATCATAAAATATACCTTCGGAGCGTTACCCATGTTTTAAAACTACATACACACGTCAATATGTCTCCTTGACATCCGCAAATGCCTGTGCTAACTAGCCTAATGAACTCTTATCATAGGCATTTCATCATTTTGGAGGTAGATCGTGGCCGACGAAAAAGATATACGTTCAGTTGACGGTACCGGTCTCGATACAGACAAAATCCTGGAATCAGGTTTGAGCCAAGACTTAACAGACGACAGCGACATTGATTTTGAACTGAGTGAAATCATTTCCGAGGAAGAAGAATCCTTCGAGGACACGTCTGAAGTGGATGAAGAGCCGGCTCTTGAAGATGTAAATTTTTCCGGCGTGACTGGTGAGGAAACTGGGAATGAAGACACCTTGACACTGGAAGATATTGTTTTTGGTGACGATACGGACGCTGAAGCACTGGGAGGAGAACTGGAGTTCGAGGCTCAGGATGCGGTTGAAAGAGGGGGGCTGCCTCTTGATAAAACAGCGCAGGGTGACGATGAATTGCCATACGATGAAGTTGAGGAGGATATTGATTTCGAACTGGACGAGGTTGTGGAGGAAGCTCCTGCAACTCCAGAAATCGAGACCGGCCCGCCTGTGGAAGACGAAGATATTAATTTTGAACTGGATGAGATCCTGGAGGATACTACCCAGCTGACTGAGGGTGAGTCAAGCGCTCCACTTGAGGACGAAGAGGATCTTTCGTTAGATATGGAAGATACCTTTTCAACAGCAGAACCCGCGCCTTCTGCCTTAGAGACAAGGCAGGAAACTGAATTTGTTGAGTCCGCTGAGGGGGTGCCATCCGATTTTTTAAGTGAAGTGGGGCCGGATGCTGAAATAAGCCGAGGACCTGAGCGCGGGGAAGTTCCAGCGTTTGATCAGGTACGGTTGGAAGCGGTTGTCAGGGAGGCTGTCCAGGAAACGGTCAACCGTGTGCTGGAGGAGATGCTGCCTCGAATTGTCGAGGAAGCCGTAACGAGGGAGATTGAAAAACTTCGAGCTGAGCTCGAGGAGGATTAGTGGCCAAACATAGAGGCAGATTGTTTTTTGTAGCCCGCCCCGGTTAAGGGACAATGCGGAATAATATATTTTCGGGGATTGGTTTAAGGCCGGTCCCCTCTTTTTTCTGTAAGACATAACAAGGCAATTTGACTTGCGAATATTAGGGCTTTAAGTTAACTTAGCCGAGCGTTTGTCAATTAATGTAATATCGGAGAGATCTATGACAACTGAGAAACTGGAAAAGGTGTATGACCCTAAAACAGTTGAGGCGCACTTTTATAAGTACTGGGAAGAAGGCGGATATTTTCGCGCGGATGAAAACAAATCGGGCGAACCCTATACCATTGTCATCCCGCCGCCCAATGTAACCGGCACCCTTCATCTGGGACATGCCCTGGACAATACAATCCAGGATATCCTGATCCGTTATCACCGTATGAAGGGATATAATACCCTTTGGCTGCCAGGAACCGACCACGCTGGTATCGCCACCCAAAACGTTGTGGAACGCCAGTTGGCGGAGGAAGGCACTTCCAAGGAGGAGTTGGGCCGGGAAAAATTTGTAGAGCGTGTCTGGGAGTGGCGAAAACAATACGGCGGAATCATAATAAATCAGCTCAAAAGGTTGGGCTCGTCCTGTGACTGGAGCAGAGAACGCTTCACCATGGACGAAGGGCTATCCATTGCGGTCAAAGAGGTCTTTGTGACCCTCTATGAACAAGGCCTCCTTTATCAAGGGGATAGAATTATCAATTGGTGTCCCCGCTGTGAGACAGCGCTGGCAGACATCGAAGTGGAACACAAGGACCTTAATGCTCACCTATACTACGTTCGCTATCCCCTGGCTGAGGGTGACGGTCACCTGATTGTGGCCACGACTCGTCCCGAGACCATGCTTGGGGATACGGCCGTGGCGGTCAACCCACAGGATCCCCGTTACAAGGATTATATCGGCCGCGAGGTCATCCTACCCATTTTAAAAAAGCGAATTCCTGTTATTGGCGACGATTATGTTGACGTGGAATTTGGCACCGGCGCTCTGAAGATAACCCCGGCGCATGACCCGAATGACTTTGAGATCGGCCTCAAGCATAACCTGCCCATGGTTAAATGCATTGATGACACAGGGCGAATGAACGAGGAAGCAGGGCCTTATAAGGGGCAGGACAGACTTGAATGCCGTAAAAATATTGTAGCTGATCTGAAAAAGGAAGGGCTTCTAGAAAAAATTAAAGATTACCAGCACGCCGTGGGCCATTGTTACCGCTGTAAGACACTTGTGGAACCAGCGCTCTCAAAGCAATGGTTCGTCAAGGTCAAGCCGCTGGCTGAAAAGGCCATTCAGGCCGTACAGGAGGATCGAACCCGTATCATCCCGTCCAACTGGGAAAAAACCTACTTTGAATGGATGAACAACATTCGTGACTGGTGCGTATCCCGTCAGCTCTGGTGGGGTCACCGCATTCCGGCTTACTACTGTCAGGATTGCGGCGAGGTCATGGTTTCACGCGAGCCGGTTACGATCTGTTCTGTCTGCCAAAGCAGTGCAGTGGAACAGGATTCCGACGTTTTGGACACCTGGTTCTCATCGGGTCTTTGGCCCTTCTCCACTCTTGGCTGGCCGAAAAAAACTAAAGAACTCACAGTTTACTATCCAACAAGCGTCCTGGTGACCGCCTTTGATATTCTTTTCTTCTGGGTAGCCAGGATGATGATGCTGGGTATTCATTTTATGGACGAGGTGCCTTTTGGGGAGGTTTACATACACGCCCTGGTCAGAGATCCAGAGGGCCAAAAGATGTCCAAGTCTAAAGGGAATGTCACCGACCCACTGGAAATCATGGACAAATATGGCACAGACGCCTTCAGATTTACCTTAGCAGTCTTGGCCGCCAAAGGCAGGGATATTCGTCTTTCGGAAGAACGTATCGCGGGCTACGGTCACTTTGTAAACAAGCTCTGGAACGCCGCTCGTTTTACCCTTATGAACTTGGACGGCTTCACCCCGGAGCGTCTGGAGCGGCCTGTATTGGACGAGAAAAAGCTGACCCTGGCGGATGCCTGGATCATGAGCCGGCTTTCCTCAATGGTTACCGAAGTCGAGAAGCATATGGCTGGCTACGACTTTGATCAACTCGCAAACGCTCTGTATCAGTTTGTTTGGCATGAATTTTGTGACTGGTATTTGGAACTGGTCAAACCTGTGCTTTACGGTGAAGACCTCATCGCCAAAAAACAGACTCAAGCCGTTCTGGCACATGTACTGTCAGCGATTCTCAGGATGCTCCATCCGATCATGCCGTTTGTTACCGAACAAATCTGGCAGAAGATGCCCGGTGTGCATGAGAGCATAATGATTTCTCCCTTTCCGGATCCCGAGGAAGGCAGGCCGGATCCCAAGTCCGAGAGGGAAATGCAATTGACCCAGAATGTTATCACGGCGATTCGCAACGTCCGGGGCGAGATGAACGTTCCACCTTCTCTTGAAGTCGAGGTCATCGCCATGGACGAAAATCAGAAAAACCGGCAGTTACTCAAGCAGCAAAGCAGGGATATATTGAAACTCGTTAGAGGTAAATCCCTCGAGACCACTCCTCCGAAAGAAAAACCGGAAGGCGCGGCCGCGACAGTCGCCGGTTCGGTCGAAGTTTTTGTAAAACTGAAAGGTCTGATCAACTTTGACGAAGAAGCGCGCCGTTTGCAAAAAGAACTCGAAAAAATAGAAAAGGAGATCACCCGATCGAACAAAAAGTTAGCCAATGAAGATTTCCTGGCAAAAGCCCCTGTTGAGGTAGTGACCCGGGAAAAGGAAAAGGGAAAGGTGTTAAAAGAAAAGAGGGAGAAATTAGCTAAAAATTTAGATCGGGTGGAGGCTCTGAAAGGGTAACCGAAATGTCCTACAAACACCTCAACGATATTATTCGTCTAGCGTTGGTCGAGGATATAGGCGTCGGCGACTTAACAACCGCTTTGACCGTGGATCACGCTACTTCTGCTCAAGCAGAGATTGTGGCTAAAGAAGATTTGGTGGTGGCCGGGCTTCAAGCGGCTCAGCAGACGTTCGAGTTGGTTGATCCGGCCGTGATTTTTAAACCATTGGCGGTCAACAGTGACCGGGCTGCCTCAGGTGATACTTTGGCCCGGTTATCCGGGTCGGCTGCCTCCATACTCACCGCTGAGAGAGTGGCGCTCAATTTCCTCATGAATTTGTCAGGAGTCGCTACCCTGACCGCCCGTTTCGTGAGTGCGGTTAAACCGCATCAGGTAAGAATCGTTGACACCCGTAAGACTACCCCAGGCATGCGAGCCCTTGAAAAGGAAGCTGTCCGAGCGGGCGGTGGAGACAATCACCGATTTGGACTCTTTGATGGAATCCTGATCAAGGATAACCACATTGTCGCCGCCGGTTCAATTACGTCCGCCGTCACAAGGGCAAAAAAAGGAGCGCCGCATACACTGAAAGTTGAGGTTGAAGTTGGTGATTTGCCAGGTCTCGAGGAAGCCATCGCGGCCGGAGCGGACATTGTATTGCTGGATAACATGAACCCGGATCTACTTACCCGGGCTGTTAAAGTCACGCAGGGACGGGTTGTTCTTGAAGCCTCCGGTGGGATCAATTTAACCAATGTCGCTCAAGTAGCGGCCACCGGTGTGGATATAATATCCATAGGCGCTTTGACCCACTCCGCTCCAGCGGTTGATATAAGCTTGGATTTTACCATGGGGCAGAAATGCTGAGGGAACCTGCCGCACTTTAGAGCGTTTGTCATAAATAAGTTCCGTTTGGCCTTGAGGCAGAAGGAAATTTAGCTTTGGCCATTCTCGTAAGCCACCTTACGGCAACCGCCAAAACACCATGTAATTGCCGCTTGTTATATCATGTAAGCCGCTGTTAGAGGCTCCTTAGTAATAAGACGGAACGTAATTCTGGCAATTACTTCTTTTTTCTTCTTGAGCTAAGCGATCCGGGAAAGATAAGACTGTATTAATTCGAGTGGCTTGATAGTATTTTAATCTACTTATTCTTCTCAAAATAAAGGCGGGGTTGTCTCTCAAGAGACAACCCCGCCTCCATAAATTTTTGTTGCTTCTATCTTGCGGTGGTTAGTTAAAGTTTTTAATGGTGTGGGGGAGCTTGTGCATCATCCGACGCTTCAGAAAAAACTACAGCCGTAGTAAGTAAAATAACACCAGCAGTTACAGCGGCCGGCACAAGTTCGATGCCAGCAAAAAGCGCTCCAGCCCCTGCTGTTGCTGTTGCTGTAGCCGCCATGGCCATGCTTGGTACTACCAGCATAAGTGCCACAAGAAGCATTACCAAGGGTAATCTAAGTTTCCGCATTGCTTCACTCTCCTTTTTCATTTGTCTAGAGAATACAAATTGTTTTTCTGAGTGTCAACCTTTTTTAACAGTTTTTTAAATTTTTTCTCAAATATAAATCCGCTTATCCTTACAGGCACCACCCATGTCCTTGCATCAAGCAGTGAAGACACACATAACAACTCGCAAATAATTTATACTCTTGTGCAAATCGTGTTTATAAATTTACAAGAAAAATAACCAGAAGTCAATATAAAAAAATGACATTTTTTTAGCAGGTTAAACCTGCTATTTGTTAAAAAAAGACAAGTATAATAAACCGTTAACGCTTGTTGTTATTTTTTTATTTTTTTGTCAAAGTTTAAAAAGTTTCTGGATTTGTTTCTCTTTCATGGGCGATCGTTGAACTTGGAGTGCCCCCGTAGTCATGGCCCGGCCAGACAATCGTATCGTCGGGCAGACTGTACAATTTTTCTTTGATAGATTGAATCAATAAAAAGAAAGAACCGCCTCCAAGGTCAGTTCGGCCAACAGCTCCCACAAAAAGAGTGTCTCCGGTAAACACGTGGCCAGGTGTATAAAGACAGATACCTCCCATGGTGTGTCCGGGGGTATGGATCACTTTAAGCGACTGTTCGCCAATATCAATCGTATCACCATCCTCAAGCAGCCGGTCCGCAGGAGGAGACCCTTTGCCGCCCAATATGCGGGAAAAGGTCCTGGTCGTAATTTTTCCCAGTCTCTTCGCGTCCAGTTGATGGATAAGAAGGCTGGCATTGGCGGCTGCGATGATTTGAGCGTTACCGCCCGTGTGATCTGAATGTCCATGGGTGTTGATGACCTGCGTCACTTTTAAGCCGAGGTTTTCAGTTTCCCTCAGTATTTTCCCGACCTCGGCGGCCGGATCTATCAGAGCGCAGGTCTTGGAGGAATCATCCCCGACAATGTAACAAAAAGTGGCCATAGGCCCCACGCGCATCTGTTTGACTACTATCACCCTGGTTTCCCTTCGATCTGCGATTCAAATAAATTTAAAAACTGGGTTGATATCATAACACATTTTCAAGAAGTAACATCCTAGATTTAGTAATGATGTAAAAAAAGATCCCATCATCTAAGGCGCAGTTTACTCAAAAAGGGTATAATTGAGAATTAAAAATAGACTGGGTGAGGCCTCTGCAAAACCAGTAATTTTGTTGAAATCGCGGAAGGCGAAAATTTAACCCGCAGGAATATTACCAATATTTCGAGGACTTAAATTTGAACCTGACAAAGAGGTCAGCTAAAGGACGAAGCTTTGCAGAGGTCTCTGGGTAGTTTTGGAGTGATGGGGGCAAAGATAAGAAATTGATCTTCTTAATACCCTGTGTGTCATCTGACAAAAAGATTTATCTGTTTGCTTTTAAAGGTTAAATGTATTAATTATAACTTTTTCTATTTTCTGTGTAACGAAACCCGAGCAACATGCGAAAAAAATGCCTTATGGGTTTTATTAAAGGAGAATAAAGGTGACCTTAAAACAGCGACTTAAAGCGAAGGCATTGGACCTGGGATTCGAAGACGCCGGTTTCACGACTACGGAACCCCTGGATTTGTACGTCAAGGAAGTTGAATCCCGTCCTGAAATGTATAACTGGGTGATGACCGAGGATTTCAATCTCAAGCGTGGAGCGAATCTTTCTCAGAAGCATCCCTGGGCCCGATCGCTGGTCGTCTTGATTCGTAACTACCACCGCCGGCGTTTTCCCGAACAGCTCATCGGTAAGATCGGCCGATGCTACCAGGTGGATGAACGCATAGAAAAAGACATGGAACATCAGCGGATGGTTGATTTCTTTGATTTCTTGAAAAACCAGGGGATACGTTTTCAATTCGATGAGGAAACTCCGGCGCGCATGTCCGCGGCCAGGGCCGGATTGGTAACTTACGGCAAAAACTGTTTCATCTATTCTAACAATTCCATGCTAGGGGCTTCCTGGCTGGAAAGCATACCTATATTGCTTGACGCGGAGATTGAGCCAGATGAACCATCCATAGAAATTGGCTGTCCGTCCTGGTGCAAAAACGCTTGCATTGCGGCTTGTCCCACCGGCGCTCTTTACGCGCCTAAAAAGATGAACCCTTTTAAGTGTATCGCTTTCAATACATACTACGGTGATGGAATAACCCCCATGGATTTAAGGGAACCCATGGGAACATGGGTATACGGATGTGACCGCTGCCAGGAAGTTTGTCCGCGGAATCAGGCCTGGACACATCAAGATCTTCCTGAAAACCAGAAATTGAAGGATCGGGCCGCTGACTTTCAACTCGACACCCTGCTCAGAATGAATGAGGATCATTACGTAAACAAGGTCTGGCCGCTGACTTTTTATATTTCCCGGAAAAATATCGCAAAATGGAAGATGAACGCCGCTCGTGCTCTGGGAAATCTGGGGGATCGTTTCTATGTTCCCGTTCTGGTTGAAAGCCTTAACGATAGTCCGGACGAGGTCGTACGCGGGATGTGCGCCTGGGCCCTGGGCAGACTTGGCGGGAGTCAGGTTAAAAAAACTTTGGAAACTCACCTGCCCAAAGAAAAAGGCCTGGTCGCTGAAGAGATTAACCTTGCCCTCAGCAAGATGAGACCTCTGTAAAACTTCGTCCTTTAGCTGATCTCTTTATCAGTCTCAAATTTAAGTCCTCGAAATATTAAACATATTCCTGCGGGTTAAATTTTCACCTTCCGCGATTTCAACAAAATTACTTGTTTTGCAGGGGTCTCAGACGCCGTAAGTCATTTAACCGCCGAGCAGGTTAATCTTTATCGAATAAATAGTCTTTTGTAAGAGTTTTATCGTTCGTCAAACCGTAAGATAAAATTTCGCACGGCCTCATTGAATTTGTCAGGCTCTTGTATATTGATCGCATGACCACCATCCAGAATCAATACTTCCAGTTTCGGCATATTCTTTTCAGCGATTTCAATTAAAGGTGTGAACTGCTTGTCGAACCGCCCAGCGACAAGCAAAGCCGGTACCTGGTTCTTGTTAATAGCCTGGCTTAAAGAGGTTTTTGGGGCCGTGTACAGTATCGTATTAGAAAACCCCCGCAGGTGAATCAATTTCACATCTTCGACCAAGGCATCCTTGATTTCATTCTTAATATGACGGCTCTGGGACGGATGAAGCGGAAAGGCGTCGATCACCTTGTACCCCTCTTTTTCCAGACGATCCGCCAAAACACTCATAGCCTCGGGCGAGGCTGGTTCAGAAAATGCCGACCTCGAATTTGTGAATACCTGGGCAATAATATGATCGGGGTGACGTAGGGCATAACGAAGAGTTAACGCGGCTCCCAGCGATTGACCGCACAAAAACCAGCGTTCAACCCCTATTTTGTTCCGGATACGTTCGAACTCCAGGACATAATTATCAGGAGTATAGCATTCGGGATCCTCCGGTGAAGGGGATCGCCCATGCCCAAAGAGTTCCGTAACCACGGGTCGACTAAATTGGATTGAGCCCGGCTGGAAAGCAGTCCGTGAACTAGCAAAATAAACGGACCGTGCGTGCCATGTACTTCGTAATGGAGCAGGGGATCTTGCATAACCTAATCTTGAAGCGTCAACTTTTTATGAGGGTCTGACGAAAGGTAAGGTTGTACCGCCGCCGGGCGCATCCACATGAGGGCCGTTCGGCGGCGGCATTAAGATTAATAAGCAAAAGAAAGGGATTCAACTATTTCCATCCTGATCTTGCCCCCACCGCCATAGCCAGAGGTCCGATTGGCCAGCGGAATCCAAGCGTCATAGCGGTATTAACGTCTTCCGCCGTGGCGATTCCCTCTTCCACTATTTTCATGGCCTCACGCGAAGCCGCGGCAAAAATTCGGTTGGCTATGAAGCCGGTATCACCAGGCACGTCCTTTACTCGAACGGGTGTTTTACCCACGGCCACACTCAAGTCTTCGATCAGCTTGATCGTTTCCTCTGAGGTGTCTTCGGTGTAGGTCACCTCAACGAGCTTCATGATATTGGCCGGGCTGAACAGATGCATACCGACAAATAGATCCTTCCGTTCGGTTACAGCGGCCAAGTCCGCAATTGTAAAAAAGGAGGTGTTGCTGGCGAAAACGGCTTCCTTTTTAACAAGTTTGTCAAGTTCGGTAAAGACTTCCAGCTTTAACGGCTTGTTCTCCAGGGCTCCATCCGGACCGCCGCCAATCGCTTCGATAATTAAATCACAGTCTTTGAGGTCTTCCACCTTGGTTGTGAAAGAAAGCCTTGCCAAGGCCTGGTCCATTTCTTCCTGTGTTTGTTTACCTCTTTCAACGCCCCCCTTCAAACCGAACCGGCCATTGATGATAGTATCTTTTGCCTTCTCACAGATCTCGTCCGTCAAATCGCGAACAATTACGTTGAAACCGGCCACAATGGCGGACTGGGCAATGCCGCCGCCCATGACACCGGCACCCAAAACTCCAATACTCTTAACGTCATCTAATTTCATCTCTGTCTCCTTTCTTGTTATTTTGCCACGCTTAAAATTTGACGACTTGGTTAACCGATATGGAAAAATGTGAATAATCCCTTAAGTTATTAGACGCAGACACATTAGTCAAGCCGATTCCAGTTTCTGAGCCATTTGCGTTGTAACGGAATTTTCTTATTCAGCCTCAAGTATTTCCACTTTTGAGGAAGTGATAATGGCTCGATCCAGTTCCAGGTCAGAATAAAATTAGGGGTTCGAGG
>JAFDLS010000184.1 GCA_019306365.1 Deltaproteobacteria bacterium | reverse complement strand
ACAGGGTTATCCCGATTGATATTACCGTTTACGAGGTTACCAAGGATATCGACGGGAAGCCGATTCAAGGAAAGGAGGTTATTGACGACTTTATCATCTACCCTTCGCAGTTTCTACTTCAACCTAAAGAGAAGCGTTCGATCCAGATTAGATGGGTGGGAGATCCCTCTACCGCTTACGAGCGGTCATTCACCATCTTCTGCAGGGAGGTCCCGCTCCCGAAAAAGGAAAGAAGCCGGAAGAAACAGACAGGCATGTCTGCCTCAATAAGTGTCCTTTTGAACTACGCCGGCCGGGTTTACGTTTCCCCCAGGAATGCCAGACCGGATATATTTATCGATTCGGTGGAAACACGCAAGAACGAAATGGGCCGGCAGGAGCTGGTTATTATTTGTATGAACAGGGGAACCGGACGAGGGAACCTGTTGAAATCGAAGCTCATCGTCACCTCTGTTGAATCCGGGGAAAGAGGAACCCGGGAAAAGGCCTCTGTCGAACTGGCCCGGGAAGATATACCCGGAGCCGCGTCTTCCATTTTTATAAACAGTCTGAGACGGTTTGTCATCCCCTGGCCGAAAGATCTGCCATTTGGCCCGGTAAAAGTGATTCTCAAGAGAGGCGCTTCAGATTCTCCATCAAAAAACACACAAGAAGACTCTCGCTCGGACGGCTGGAAGAGCAGTCAATACGACGACCTCTTTGAAAAGGTCTTCGGGTACAGGAGAAAGCTCCCCGGCCGGCTCCTTATTCCCTTCCTGATTGGCAGCCGCCAGTTCGGGAAAATCGAAGTATTCCTGGCAAAAGAAAACAAGGATATTCGAGTTTCAGCGAATACCGTTTTAGATCATATCGCTCCTTTTGTGAAGCGACCGGTCTGGGAGCGTCTGAAGGCTCAGGCTGACGCCAGAAATACACTGGGCGTATCCGTGATAAAGACGGCCGGGTTTAACGCGTCGTTCGATGAAAACACACTGACATTCCGTATGGATATTCCCGCGGAACTTCGGCGCATAAGATCCGTGGGTCAAAAAGACAGCCGTTTGCCGCCTAATTTTGAGTACGCGGTTGAACCCAACGCGTTAAGCGCCTTTATGAACATAAGGGCCGGCCAGGACTTTATTTATGAAAGCGAGAATTCTTCGCAGGACTCCCGTTATTCCACAGCCGTTAATCTTGATACAGCCGTTAACCTTAAGAAGATTGTCGCGGAAGGCATCTTTGAATACTCTGATGACACTTCGTGGAGACGAGGCAACGCGCGGCTGGTTTATGACCAGCCAGACAGGATGCTGCGTTACTATCTTGGGGATTTGATCATTCCTTTGCGCGGGTTTCAGAGCGCGCCAACCGTGGGAGGTATCGGCATATCCAAGGACTTCAGTTTACAACCGTACGCGACGATTCGTCCTTATACAAGCACAGAGGTAATTATCTCCCGCCCCTCTACCGTGGAGGTCTTCGTTAATGGCGCGCTGGTGGAGACGTTGCGTATCCAGCCTGGACCTTATGACTTCCGTCAGACAGTTTTGAACCATGGGATCAACAATGTCAGGATCAGGATTCGGAATGATATAGGAGAAGAAAAATGGATCGATTTTGATATGTTTTACAGCGGTTCAGGACTCAAAAAAGGCTTGAGTCAGTATTCCTTCAACCTCGGTTTTCTCAGGGAAAAAGAGGGTAATCATTATGAATACGATTCAAAGAGCTTCATTTCGTCCTTCTTTTATCGCCGGGGCATAAGCGGTAACCACACACTGGGCGGTTATTTTCAAACCGCTCCGAGCCAGCTGATGTTCGGCCTTGAGAGCGACTGGAGTTCTTCCCTGGGAAACATCAATACCAATTTCGCCGTCAGCAGAACACCTCTTGCGGACTTAGATTACGCCGCCCAGATTCTTTACTACTATTATAATAATAATCCCCTCGCTAATCCCTACCATAGATCATGGCGGGCGTCGGTCGAATACACCGGCCGCAGGTTTGCCCGCATCAATGAACCAGATCCTGATAAGGCGATTGCCTGGCTTTTTACCCAGTCCGTGAGTCAAGATATCACAGACACACTAGTCGGTTCGCTAAGCGCTTCATACGACTGGACGCGTTCGTCTTCCGGCCAGAGAGACTCCTATGTCTATTCCGGTTCTTTGATAAAACGTTTGACACCCTTAGCCAGATTATCTTTCACATTGAGCAAACGGCGGGCAGGCGATTCGAATGAACGTGAATGGAGAGCCTTGATCAATCTAACGATTAACTCGTCTAAAAGACGCCATACACTCAATAATACCTATAACACCAGGGAAAACGCGACCGGTCTGAACTGGCAGTATAAATCGCCTAACAGCCGCCTGAAAAATATGCTCACGGTTCAATTCTCGGACGATAATAAGCTGGACTTTTCCGAAAGGCTAACCTACTCAGGCTACCGTGGAGATGTCTCTGTCACGCACTATCATGAGGAACCCCGGGAAAGTGGGTCATATGACCGGACGAACCTGGCGGTCAATACCGCCCTGGTTTTTGTGGACGGACAATTTGGATGGACCAGAACCGTCAACAACAGTTTTGCCATAATCGAAACTAACGACATCCTCAAAGATTACACAATCGGAATAAACCGCAGGCAGGATGGTTCTTTCCAGGGCGCCAACGATATCTTCGGTCCGGCGGCGATTACGAACCTGACCCCCTATCGCGTGTATGATTTCAAGCTTGAAATTCCTGATCTGCCGATCGGGTACGAAACTAATGGATTTGAACACACCCTTTTACCATCATACAAAAGCGGGTTTCTCCTGAATGTTATCGGGAAAAAATTTATTCTGGTTCGCGGCCGGTTTGTTGACGAGCGACAGGCTCCCTTGAAATACCTTGAAGGTAACGCCGTTTCGCTTGACGATCCCTCGTTAACGGCCCGCAGTTTTTTCACCAACAAAAACGGCGTTTTCACTATATACAGCATGGTTCCCGGCCGGTTTGAGATACGCCTCAAATCGAAGAAGTGGAAACCCCTGACCATAAAAATACCTGAAAAGTGTGAATTCAATTTATGTAAGCTTGACACTATTGTCGTTGAAGGCGCGGATTCAGGTTCTGAAGGCGTGGCAGGTAAAGAGGTATACAGTTTAAGGTGACCTCTGCTGCCTTGGATTTTTGAGACTTAAAATCAAGCCGCCGCTCAGAGGCAAAGCCCGGCCGGCTAATATTTAAATAGATTACCAAACCCCTCTGATTACTCTTCCCCAGACGCTTTTTTCATATCCTTGACAAACCAATCCGCCTTTCCTATGCTCTGAAGAATCTTTATTAAATAAAGGGTCCACAGGAGGTAGAGTATGTCAGACATGAACGACTTTGGCGGCATCATCGGCCGCACCATCAAGGACTCGAAGCCCGGCCTGTCCGAAAGGCCGCGCCCCCGTGAAGGCGCGCCTAACGTCGTTATTATCCTCTTCGACGATACCGGCTTCTCTCACTTCGGCTGTTACGGTTCCTCTATCGAGACGCCCAATATAGATCGTCTGGCGGCTAATGGCCTGCGTTACACCAACTTTCACACCACGGCGCTTTGTTCTCCCACGCGGGCCTCGCTCCTTACGGGCCGCAACCACCATTCGGTGGGGATGCGTGGACTCTCAAACTTCAACACCGGTTTTCCTAACTGTACGGGTTCTATAACCCACCGGGCGGCCACGCTGGCCGAAATACTCGGGGCAAACGGGTACGCCACCTTCGCCACGGGCAAATGGCACCTCACCCCCATGGATGAGACCTCGGGGGCGGGGCCCTTCGATCAATGGCCGCTGAGCCGGGGATTCAACCGTTATTATGGCTTTATGCAGGGTGAAACCAATCAGTTTTATCCAGAGCTTTTTTATGACAACCACCCCGTGGATCAGCCGAAGAGCCCGGAGGAAGGTTACCACCTCACAGAGGACATCATAGACAAATCCATTGAATTCGTCCGCGACCAGAAATCCCTGGTGCCTGAGAAGCCTTTCTTCCTCTACACCTGCTTTGGAGCTACTCACGCCCCGCACCAGGCGCCCAGGGAATTTATTGAAAAATACCGCGGCCGCTTCGACGAGGGCTGGGACAAGATCCGCGAGAAGTGGTTCGCCCGTCAAAAGGAAATGGGAGTCATCCCTCCCAACACCGACCTCGCGCCCCGCAATCCAGGCGTCAAACCCTGGGACGACCTCACGGACGGCGAGAAGAAGTTAGCGATCAGCCTGCAGGAGGCGTTCGCGGGCTTTCTCGATCACACGGATCATCACATCGGCCGTCTGGTGGATTTTCTCGAAGAAATCGGGGAGCTCGATAACACAATCATCGTTCTCATGTCTGACAACGGCGCCAGCCAGGAAGGCGGACCCATAGGCGTACTCGACACCTTCAAAGCTTTTAACAACATCCCGGAAGACCTTGATGAGAGCCTGGAAAGACTCGACGAGATCGGCGGTCCGAACACCAACACCAACTACCCCTGGGGCTGGGCGCAGGCGGGCAACACGCCGCTAAAGCGTTACAAGCAAAATACCCACGGGGGCGGCATCCGCGATCCCCTCATTATTCACTGGCCGAAATCGATCGCCGATCAAGGCGGTTTCCGCCAGCAGTATCATCACGTAACCGACATCGCGCCAACAATCCTCGAAGTTGTCGGTGTCGAAGCGCCAAAGGAGTTTAAAGGCGTTCCGCAGATGCCCATTCACGGCACAAGCCTCGCTTACACCTTCCCCGCTGAAAATTACAAAGAGCCTACTCGTAAACACGTACAGTACTTCGAGATGTTCGGGCATCGCGGAATCTGGTGTGACGGCTGGAAAGCGGTGGCGTGGCACAGGCAGGGCACCGACTTCGACGATGACGAGTGGGAGCTCTATCACGTGGATGAAGACTTCTCCGAATGCCATGACCTGGCTAAAGAAAAACCCGAAAAACTAAGGGAGATGATGGATCTCTGGTGGGCGGAAGCCGGCAAGTACGGCGTTTTGCCGCTGGACGACCGCACCTGGCAGCTCTTCGGCGGCACACCAAGGCCCTACACCCCGCGTAGCAGACGGCGCTACGTAATCTATCCCCCGGTATCTCACATTAACTCAGACGCGTCTCCGGGCATCGGCAACCGCTCCTTCACCATGACGGCTGAAATTGAACGGGCGGACGACAGCGCGAACGGTGTGCTGGCGGTTTACGGCGCGGCCACCAGCGGATTGAGCTTCTACATCAAAGACGGACGCCTTGCCTTTGATTACAACCTGTTCCGTCATCATTACCGTGCCGTGTCCGCTGACCCGGTGCCTGTGGGCGCATCCGCCGTGGCGGTGCGCTTCGAGCGTATCGGCCAGCGCGCGAAAGCGACACTCCTGATAAACGGAGCGGAGAGCGGCACCGTGGACATCCCTCAGGTTATGCGCATGATCTCGGCCCAGGGCATGGACTTCGGCCGGGACGCCGGGTCTCCGGTATCCGACGATTATGAAGGGCCGTTTCCTTTTACCGGCGTTATTAAGCGCATCGTTATCGACGTGCCGAAGCGCGTTAATCCGGCTCAGAAAAGGGAGTCACAGAAGGCTGAAGCCAAGGCTGAGATGAGCCGTCAGTAGTTTATCGGCCTTTCCTTAAATAGCACCTCAACCGCGGGAATGGGATTGATCTTTTCCCATTCCTGCGGCTCCCCGCAGTCAGCACCCCGGTGAAATCATCCTCAGGACAAGAGAAGTTTGAAAAAAAGAAACCCTTGACAAATCCCGCATACCCCCCC
>JAFDLS010000183.1 GCA_019306365.1 Deltaproteobacteria bacterium | reverse complement strand
AGCCCTTACTCAAGAGTTAAAAAACACATCGGTAAAAGTTTCCTGTGTCCATCCCGGGGGAATTAAAACCAATATCGTGCGCAACACCCGCTTCTACAAGGGTTCGAATCCTGACATGACTCACGCGGACGCTGTCGCTGGGTTTGATAAACTCGCGCACACCAGTGCCGACAAGGCGGCTCAGATCTCGAATTTTAGTGGGTTTCGACGCTCACGTTTATGCATTGACGCAAAGGCTGTTCCCTAACTTGTGGCAAAGATTAATGTCCCGTTTATAGCTGGTAATTTGTGGGTATGCGGCAAAAAATACAGAAATATTAATTAGTTGACAAGTTTGATGAATGTGAAACTGTTTTTTCAATTGGTACCAGGAGTTTCTTGATGAGAAGAACCAAAGAAGAAGCGGAGATTACCAGAAAGAAAATAATAAAGGTGGCATTTGAGGTGTTTCTTCAGGAGGGATATTCCAAGGCGCGCCTGGAAGAAGTGGCCAAAAAGGCCGGAGTAACTCGCGGGGCCATCTACTGGCATTTCGGTGATAAATACAGGCTCTTCATCAGCTTGTTGGAGTTAGGTTTCAGCGGCCATCTTGACCGCGTTTCCAAAATCATTCATAGTGAGGTATCGCCCTTAACAAAAATTCGGGAACTGGTGAAAGCGCCCCTTACTTCTCTTTTGGAAGATGAGGCGTATCGCGGGGCCATGGTGCTTTATTCACTTAAATGGGAGTTTACGCATGAGAAACACAAAAAATGGGAAACACTGCAGAAGCAACAGAAAAGAAAATCGAAGCGTTTGGTAAGTGTTGCCGAGTATAACCAGTGGCTGAGGACTGTTATAAAAGGATTAATTGTCGAATGTATTGAAACAGGCGAGATACGCTCTGACGTCAATCCTGAGTTAACTTCATTTGCTCTGGCGTCTTATATCGACGGTGTTCAGTCTAGATACTTGATCGAACCAGAAGTTTTTAAAGAAGAGCGCATAGCTGACAGGCTGGTTGACTTTGTAATGGGCAGTGTCATTGACTAAGAAGGGGGGTGAGTTTTTTTAACTTCCTTATTACTTTTGCATATAAAAACAAAAATAAAAAAGGAGGGTAATGATGATTTTCCCAAAAAGAGTTTCCATTGGAGCGGTATTGCTGACGATAATACTTGCTTCAACGCTGTTTGCCGCGATGAATTTTTTCGTTCATAAAGCCTTGGCGCAAGATGAGCAGTCGGAGTGGGTCTGGACCCAAAAAAACCCTAAGCCGTCCTGGTGGAGGTGGGATGAAAAATATTATCCTGCCAAACCGGTGAGAGGCGGGATCTATCGCACGGCCGCCTCGAGATATATCGGGCTGATGAACCCCAACCATTGGCCTGTGAATGACTGGGTTTCCATGGGGAACTTCTATGAGAAGCTTATATTAACGGACGGCAATTACAGATCCACGGTTCCCTTTCTGGCTTCGTACTGGGAGTATAAGGACCCTGTAACCGTTATTATGAAGCTTCGTAAGGGCGTGAAATTTACCGATGGATCCGCCTTTAACGCCGAAGCGATCAAATTTCAGATTGATTGGATCAGGGACAAAAGGAATGGGGCCTGGTCCAGGGCATGGCTCGCGCCCGTTAAATCCATCGAGGTGGTGGACGAATACACCGTCAGGTGGAAATTTAAGAAACCATGGGCCGGTTTTTTGGGTATCATGTCCAATGTTCCCGGGTACGTCTTGTCACACCAGGGCTTGAAAAATGATGTGATATTAAGGGATTTGAAGAAAGCCCAGGGCCAAGCCAAGAGGCTTAAGAGGAAGTTGGCCAAAGGAGGAGAAAAGGCAAAAAAGAAGTATGAAAAGGCAAAGGCGGATGTTGATAGATTGACCCCCATGGCGGAAGGGATAGTAAGCCTGGACGCTTGGGGAGTAGGCAGCGGGCCATGGATCATTGAAGAAGCAAAACCCGGAAACCGAATGAAATATAAGAGAAATCCCAACTGGTGGTTTGGCCGGAGTATCGGTCATCCTGATATGCCTTACATGGACGGCGTCCTGGTGACAGTCATCCCCGAACCAAGTGTACGCCTCGCCAACTTAAAGGCAGGTAAAATCGAAGCACTTCACATCGATAAATCCCAGTATCCTTTGGTTAAAGATGATCCAAATCTGAACGTCTGGATAACACCGGGCAATCATGTAACCTCCATGGTTTTCAATCACGCTGAAGGACCATGCAAGGATATCCGGGTGCGCAAGGCTATCTCCCACGCTATCGATCGAAAAGCCATTATTAAAGGGACACAGTTCGGTTTCGGTATTGAGGCCAGCTGTATGTATCCTGCGATCCACTGGACCCACAATCCCAACCTGAAACCGGTGAAATACGACCCTGAGCTTTCTAAAAAACTCCTGGCTGAAGCTGGTTACGCCAAAGGTTTGACCATAAGAGGCGTGATGGGTAACGACCAGAGTTCTGTGAAATTGGGTCAGGCCATAAAGTCCATGCTGGCTCAGGTTGGTATCGAGTGGAAAATAAGAACCGTTGACCCGGTATCCGGTTCCGACGCCAACAAGAATCGTGATTATGACATGGCCGGAGGCGGCTGGGCCTGGATCTATGACCCGGATCTGATGGCCACCGGTCTTTACCATCCTGATGGTGGTTTCAACTACGGCCGAAGCAACAACGAGAAGGCGATTGCCCTTATTGAGGCCGGCCGCACGGAAACGGACCTGGTCAAACGCCAGAAAATTTACTGGGAGCTTGAAAAGATCCTTTATGAGAACTATGAGGACGCCTGGTTGTTCTGGTATGTGGGGATAGACGCTAACCGCAAGGTTGTCCTGGGCTATAACCGTGAAATGGGCATGGCGGGTCAAGAGGGCTATTTTGCGACGCATCCCGGCTGGTTTAAAGACGGGCATAATTAATTTCGAGGGAAAAGATACTTCAGAAAACTTCATCCTAAAGAATCCGCCCACAGCCTGATGATGTGTTTCATCTCGTTGTGGGCGGAGGAACTATTTTAATTGGGGAGATTGTTTTGTAATGAAGCAATACATCATAAGAAGAATTATCTATTCCCTCCTCATTTTGGCGGGCGCCATAGTCATTACTTTTATTATGGTCAGGCTATTGCCCGGCGACCCCATTCGGGCGGCGATGCAGCAAAACGTGGATCTGAACGACGCGAGTATCGTCGAGGAGGTGCGGGCCCGTTATGGGCTGGATCGTCCCGTTCATGTTCAGTTTTTTATGTGGCTTATTGACTTTTTTAAAGGTGACTGGGGTACTTCCCTGTCAAGCGGGGAAAAAGTAACGGCCATGTTCTGGCGCAGGGTGCCGGTTACTCTTGAGCTTTTTGTCGGGGCCACGATTTGGGCCTGGGTACTTGGGATACCTCTGGGCATATACAGCGCCTTGAATCGCAATTCGTGGCTGGACGCTTTATTCACGAGTGTTTCTGTTTTCGGTATATCCATCCCTGTTTTCTGGGAGGCTATAATTCTCATTTATTTTTTCGCTGTTTTTCTTCAAGTTTTACCGCCGTCCGGATATGTCGCCTTTTTTGAAAATCCGATAGAAAATCTTAAGCTCGTATTAATGCCCACGTTTGTCATGGGTACTCAGTCAGCAGGCGGGTTGGCGCGGTATGTTCGTTCGAGTTTCTTAGAAGTTCTGGGAAAAGACTATATTCGGACAGCCCGGGCCAAAGGACTTCGTGAAAAAGCGGTCATTTTCAGACACGCGGCCAAACCGGCCATGATACCGGTTGTCACTATTATCGGTTTATCCTGGGGTGGCCTTATTGGCGGCTCTTTCATTGTTGAGCTTATGTTCGCCATCCCCGGAGTGGGCAGGATGGGCCTTGACGCTGTTTTCGCCAGAGATTTTCCGATTGTTCAGGCCACGATGGTAGTGGTTTCCTTAAATGTTCTGATTATGAATTTTATCGTCGATATTACCTATGGATATCTCGATCCCAGGGTTCGATTAATAAAATGATGAAGGAAGAAGAATCAAATGGCTGCGGTAACAACGGAAGAATTTGAACCACGTCGAAAATCTAATGTCGGTTTCCTGGCGATAGTCAGGACTCTGTTCAAGCACAGACTTTCACTGGTCGGGATCGTTATCATTGTTTTCATGTTCAGTTTGGCCATCTTCGCTCCGGTTCTAGCCCCGTATGATCCTCTTGAACAGGATCTTGACAATGTGCTCAAGGGGCCTTCAATAAAGCATTGGCTGGGCACCGATGATCTGGGACGTGATCTGCTTTCGAGGGTCATTTATGGAGCGCAGGTCTCCATGACGGTCGGAGTGGCCTGTACTGTTTTTTCTCTTATTGTTGGCACCTTTCTCGGCTTGCTGGCCGGTTTTAAGGGTGGGAAGACGGACCAGATTATCATGCGGCTGGTCGACATGGTTATGATATTCCCGGGGTTTATCTTCATTCTGATTCTGGCCGCCGCGCTTGGGCCGGGTATGATAAATATAATCATCGCGATCTCCTTGTTCGGTTGGGCAGGCGCGGCCCGAATTATAAGAGGTAACGTTCTTTCAACGCGCGAGGAACCATACGTTGACGCGGCCAGGGCCGCCGGCGCTTCCCAGTGGCGTATTATGTTTAAACATGTTTTGCCCAATTCAGCCGCCCCGATGATCGTGGCCGCCGCTTTGGGTATCGGCGGGGCGGTTGGGATGGAAGCCGGAGCCGCTTTTCTCGGAATTGGAGTTCAGCCTCCCACCCCATCATGGGGCAGGGAGCTCAGAATCGGATATACCTATCTTGCCACAGTGCCGCTGTTTTCCATCGCTCCCGGAATGTTGATAACCCTGGCTATATTGGCCTTCACTTTTTTAGCGGACGGTTTGAGAGACGCTCTTGACCCGCGCATTAGAGGTGAAGGTAAGAAGATGTAGAAGCCATCTACAGCTTTCATCCTTGATGTAAAGCGCGGAACTTTTTGCTGATAAAACCTTTTAAAAGTTATGCAGCAAAAGAGAAAGGATTTTTAATGAAACTAAAGTATAGTCTCTTTTTATTTGTTTCCTTGAGCTTCCTATTTGTCACACCATATCATTCTCATGGCCTGTCATCCGTTGATTGGGAAATAACAAAAACGTTGAAACTCGAGAATCCGCCTGTTGATATAGCCGTCACCCTCAGCGGCAGATGGATTTTCGTTTTAACGGATCCGCAGACCATCCTTCTATATTCTAAAGACGGCAGCCTGAATGACACAATTAACCTTGAGCAGCCGGTGGATCAAATTGATGTGGGTCCCAGGGAAGAAATCCTTTTTCTAAGCAATCGGGCCCCGAAAAAGCGCCGGTGGTGATTGCCGTATTCAGTGATTTTGAGTGACGAGCCTGCGCGAGGCTCAAGCCTCTCCTCGAGCAGGTGCTCGAGAAATATCCCGAAAAGGTAAAAATCGTTTTTAAAAGCTACCCGCTTCGAAACCATAAATCTGCCATAAAAGCCGCCATAGCCGCGTTTGCCGCTCGTAATATGGGCAAATTCTGGGAGTTTCACGATCGGCTCTTTGAAAACTACGACCGGTTAAATGATCAAAAAATTCGAGAAATCGTTCGTGATTTGGGATTGGATGAGAAGGAATTCGAAAAACAGATGAAGGACCCGGCCATAACCGCAAGGATCAGGGAGGATATTAAGATCGCATCCAAGGCGGGCGTGCGAGGGACCCCGGCGATCTTCATTAATGGAAGGCGTTTAAAGGGCAGGACCTTGAATAATTTTCAGGTGGTAATCGAAAAGGAGTTAAAAAAAACCGGAGAGTAGGAAGGGGCAAGGGTTTGTATCGTTCACGCAAGCCATTCCAAGGAGGTCTCAGATTGGAAAACAATTTCGATAACAAGCTTCCTTGTTTATGCGGCTTAGGCGCCTATGCCAGGTTGCCATTGGATTGAAATTGCAGGGCGTGAAACGTGTGGTAAAGACCTCCTTTGGCAATCAA
>JAFDLS010000182.1 GCA_019306365.1 Deltaproteobacteria bacterium | reverse complement strand
TGAAAAACGTGACTGGCGTATCTACGCCGACTTCGCTCAAGTGCTCATAGACATTGCCAAACCTCTTTACGCCTCCGAAGGCTTCGGCCTAGAATTAGATGATACCGTTTATGCCTTGGATGCCAGTACTATCGATCTCTGCCTTTCCCTGTTTCCTTGGGCTCGATTTCGAGAAACCAAAGGGGCCATCAAGCTGCACACCCTAATGAACCTGAGAGGCAATATCCCTGAATTCATATATATTTCAGACGGAAAGATGCATGACGTCAAGGTCCTTGATATACTGATTCCGGAAGCTGGCTCTTTTTACGTCATGGATCGCGGCTACGTTGATTTCACACGGCTTTACAAACTCCATCAGGCATCAGCCTTTTTCGTTACGCGAGCAAAAAGTAATTTTTCATTTCGGCGGCTTTACTCTAATCAGGTCGACAAGTCGACCGGCCTTCGGTGTGACCAGGCAGTAGTCTTGACCACTTTCTACGGCAAGAAAGACTTTCCCGATAAATTAAGACGCATTGTTTTTCTTGACCTCGAAACCGAAAAAAGATTTACTTTTTTGACCAACAACTTTACGCAGCCACCATTAACGATCGCCAAACTGTATAAATCCCGGTGGCAAATCGAGCTATTTTTCAAATGGATCAAACAGCACCTCAGAATCAAGGCTTTCTATGGCACATCGGCCAACGCTGTCAAAACTCAGATATGGATTGCCATTTCTGTATATATCCTCGTGGCCATCCTAAAAAAAAGACTCGACTTTTCTCATAGAGCGAATCCCCATTAAACAGGCCTTCCGGGAGGTCGGTTACAAAACTGAAGCGGGGGACTCTGGTAAACAACTGTTATTATTCAACTAACAACCGGACAGTAGTGGAACATTTTATGAACGGAGAGCTTGGCGCTTGACACACGCGATTAGATAACCTCTGCAAAACTTCATCCTTTAGCCGACCTCATGAACCCCCCTTCGCTCGCGCTGCTGCGGTATTGAGCGCCGCTTCGCTGACGCTGCAGCGGCACATGTCAGGCTCAAATTTAAGTCCTCGAAATATCAGTAATATTCCTGCGGGTTAAAATTTCACCTTCTGCGATTTTAACAAAATTACTTGTTTTGCAGAGGTCTCGCTGTAAGCTATTTCAATGACAAAAAATTACCTTTTAAAACAAAAAAACATTTCCATTATAATCGCAATCATGCCAAGATGCGCTCACCTAAATCTGATGAATTGAGGCGTGAAAGTGTTTGAAATTAAGAAAAATATCTTTGTGGTTCCGGGAAAAAAGAAATCCCAGTTCCCTTATTGCTGTTGCCTGCTGGTAAAGGGTAATGATTTGAGTGTCTTAATTGACGCGGGTATGGGCAAGCCCCAGATGGACGCCTGCCTTGAGAAAGGTTTCGACGTCTTGATTTTGAGTCACTGCCACGTGGATCATCGGCTCACCATCCGCCATATCCCTGATAAACCGGTTTGGAGTCATGAGAAAGAGGTCGCCTATATCCAGAATGAGAAGAACTTCATTGAAGGTATCGGTTATGCCAGGGGCGGGCTTGACTACTATGAGCTTTTCGGTCACCTGATTCTGCCGGAAAGCCAGGTCCAAAGAACTCTGGCCGACGGTGAACGGTTGGACTTGGGCGGGTTGACCCTGGAAGTGCTTCACACACCCGGCCACACGCCAGGTCACCTCTCTTTTTACATCCCGGAAGAAAACTTCCTTTTTGCCGCGGACGTGGACCTGACCCGGTTCGGCCCGATGTACGGTCACTATTTCTCTGACATTGATTCTTTTTTTGAAACCATCCGGAAGACCAAAGCCACCGGCGCGAGTATTGTCGCCACCGGTCACACCGAGCCTTATTATGACCAGATACCCGAGCTGTTCGATGCGTTTGAACAGGTAATCTACAAACGTGACAAGCTCATTTTCGATAAACTGGACAAACCGCGAAGGGTATCGGATTTGCTAAACCAGAACCTTATTTACTCCAGATATCCAAAGTCTCAGGTGGTAACGGCGTTTTTTGAGATGGTTCATATCGAAAAGCAGCTGGACCGGCTGGTAAAGCTGGGCAAAGCGAAGAAGGAAGGCGATTTTTACATTAGGGTTTAAGGGCTCGGGCTCCCCTGGCGCTGTGACTGGCGCGTTTATGGTCATCGGGCCGGGGGGAATCCGGGATTTTTCAGGCAGTTTTAAGCTACGAAAACGGTTCAATTCGAGCGTTTGTCAAATATGTTCCGTTTAGCGTCAGGGTGGGAGAAGATTTAATTTCGGCCATTCCCATAAGCCACCTTACGACAAACGCCAAAACATCATGTAATTGGCGTTTTTTATATCGAGACCTCTGCAAAACCAGTAATTTTGTTGAAATCGCGGAAGGCGAAAAATTAACCCCCAGGAATATTACTAATATTTCGAGGACTTAATTTTGAGACTGACAAAGAGGTCAGCTAAAGAACGATGTTTTGCAGAGGTCTCAAGCTGCGATCTGAAGGCATCTGTAGGAATGAAGCTTGCGAAGATAAATAATATGTTTGTCTCGCGTCGTTTCGTTTATGTTCGGGAAGCGGCTGAAATCCTTGGATGCTTTTTTTTGTCTTAAATACTTCTGAAGTTATTTGAAGTTAAGCCTTTTTCAAGTGAATCCCTGACTTGGTTTTCCGCACGTAAAACAGATCACCCTCGTTATAACCCAACCCCTCAACCAGTTCACGCGGTACAATAAGGCTGCTGCGCGGATTTATCTTGATTAATTTCTCATTCTCAGATGCCGCCAGTCTTTTTTGGTTGTAAACACCCCTGCCTCTGCGTCTAACGGCCCTTTCCGACCTTGACTTGGAACGGGCGTTTTCCAGGCCAAACTTGGAAATAATCTTTTTATCAAGCTGGCCTGTTTCGACGGCTTCTATTAATTTCGATGATTCAACGATCCTTCTTTTTGACATTGTTTTTCCCCCTCAAGCAAATCCTCTAAACTTTTGATCGCTCGATACCGTGATAATTTTATTTTTGTATCCAGACGAGTTTACGATATTTTAATTTTTATCGGGCAGGACACTTAAGCAATTGATAAATAAACACAATAACTGTCACATCGTTCCGTTCACCTGTTTATACAACAAATTATACACGCAGTAAAATGGTTTTTCAATGCGATTTGAAATAATTGTGGGGAGCGCATAAACTGTCCGGCCGATATGGTATCCAAGGAGGGAGCCATGAGACGGGCAGAGTTGTTACAGGAGATCCGGGTGATGAGGTTTGAAGAGGCATACTATGGTTGGCAAGAGCGAAGATTGACTCAGGATGAGGCGGCGTGTCTGCCGGGCGTTTGTGCCCGGACTTTTCGCCGCTATATCAGCAGGTATGAGGAAGAGGGATTAAACGATTCCCAGGACAACTGGATAAGCGGACATATTACTTGCTACTAAAACCGGCCAATTTATTTGTTGCTAACAATGTTTTTATTATTTCTTGACATCGTCCCTTTAAAAGCCTAGTATTAATACAATTCTTCTACTAAATAACTATGTTTCAATGCTCATAACACGCGTTTGTGCGGCATCTGGCAGAAAAAGGCATTCACATTATTAGGGAGCGTTTATGAATAAATCTCAATTAATTGAAGAACTCGCTATGCGTATGGGGTTGACGATTAATAGCGCGAAGACAGTTGTTAGCGCCTTTTTTGATTCCATTGCCGATGGTCTCGCCCAGGATGACCGGGCGGAGATCAGGGGTCTGGGATCATTCAAAGTAAAGAGTTACGATGGCTACATAGGCCGCAACCCAAAAACCGGCGAGCCCAGCGAGATCAAGCCTAAGAAGCTGCCCAGTTTCAAAGCGGGTAAGGAATTAAAAAAAAGAGTGGATGACACAGACCCAAACAGAAGATGATTTCAGGTGTTAGAGGGGGATTTTGTATTTCCAGATGTAACTTACAACAGCTTTAGCTTCAAAACCGACGATTACCTGCCGCTGGAAAATCAGGGGCAAAGAGGCGTTAAAAAGGGTGGGAGCATAAGCTAGGCGCGGCAGAGGAAGAGCAAAATCTTTCTGCTCAACTTTACCAGAAGGGGGGTAAACTAAATGACTGATGTAGTCGCCAGCGTCCTCAGTAGCGTGGGATATCTTTTGATTTATGTCGGTGTTTTTGTGTTGCTCGTAAACATTGGCGCGGCAATCAAAGCAATCAGTGGAGGGGAGACGGGGAAAGAGCCGGAACAACCCTCTCCTTATTAAAATCCGGTTGACGCCGCCGGTTTCACAAAGTTAAGGGATAACAGCGTTCCCTGACCCGAGGATTCGAGGAAGGCGTGGTTCGCTTTTCATCCTAGGGGAGAGATTATCTCGTTTCATTCCTTTTTGCCGCTGTTTATTCAAATGCTCAGCCCTTTTGGGGGGAAGAAGGCTGGTTGCCTTCTTCCCCTTTTCTTTTCTGGTAATGTGAGACCTTTGCAAAACCAGTAATTTTGTTGAAATCGCGGAAGACGAAAAATTAACCCGCGGGAATATTACCAATATTTCGAGGACTTAATTTTGAGCCTGGCATATGCCGCTGCAGCGTCAGCGAAGCGGCGCTCATGAGTTCGGCTAAAGGACGAAGTTTTGCAGAGGCCTCAATGTAAGCGTCCCAAAGAACATGTCCGCTTGCGTATTATCGGCATTCCCAATATTCCCTTCCTCTTTTAGTCAAGGCGGTGTCACTTGATCGCGGTAAGGTTTTTGTATGAAAGAAAAATTTTTCTGGCAATCGCCCCAGACGTATTGACACAAAGGAAAATCTTACCTATCATGATTTTGGTTAATCGAAAAATTTATTTGGGTTAATTATGTCTGACCCTTGCGGAAGCCAAGGTGACGAGTGAAATTTTAGCTTGAGTTATAGCGCTTATCATAAATATGTTCCGTATGACCCTGGGGTAGGAGAAGATTTAGTTTCGGCCATTTTGTAAGGCACCTTAGGACAAACGCCGAAACATCATATAATTGCCTTTTGTTATGTCATGGCAGCCGCTGTTAGAGCTTTGATTAACCTTGGTAATCAAGCGGAACGTAATTCTGGCAATTACATAGAAGATTATTTTCTTTGGGCAAAATTTCTTTCACCGCGTTTGGAATTATTATCTTTGAGGCAGTGAGGCAATCGTGCTTGAATGTACACGCGTCTCAAAAAGTTTTGGCGGACTTCAGGCGGTATTTGACTGCTCCCTGAGTGTGACGGAGGGTTCCATAACCGGCCTTATCGGACCGAATGGCGCAGGCAAAACAACCCTTTTTAATCTGATAACCGGCTTTTACAAACCGGACCGGGGTGAAATTCATTTCATGGGTGAGCGCATCGACGGGCTTCCTCCTCACAAGGTCTTCCATAAAAATCTGTACCGCACCTTCCAGATTCCCAGGGAATTCAGTCAAATGACCGTACTGGAGAATCTTATGGTCATGCCAGCCAGCCAATTCGGAGAAAAGATCTGGAATATATGGTTCAAGCCAAAGGCGGTACGAAGACAGGAATTTACCATTAAGGAAAAGGCGTTAGATGTCCTGGGATTTTTGGAACTGATACATCTGAAAGATGAGTACGCAGGGTCTCTTTCAGGAGGGCAAAAAAAGCTTCTTGAGCTGGCCCGGAGCCTTTTGGCGGAGCCCAAGATGGTCCTTCTGGATGAACCGAGTGCCGGGGTACACCCGATCCTTACGGAAAGACTCGTGGAAAAAATAAGAAGCCTGTGCGTTGACCAGGGGATAACCTTCTTTTTAATCGAACATGACATGGACCTGGTAATGAACGTCTGTGATCCTGTTATTGTCATGAACGAAGGCTCCAAATTAATGGAAGGCGCACCGGAACAGGTAAGAAAAGATCCGCGAGTCCTGGAAGCCTACCTGGGCGGACAATACCGATGAAGCATCTGGAAATTACAGG
>JAFDLS010000181.1 GCA_019306365.1 Deltaproteobacteria bacterium | reverse complement strand
AAACCCTGCCGCTGACCAAGACTTTTCTTACATCCTTGGAACGCCGGTGTTTGATTCCATTCCCTTTAAAAACGAGAGTCCCGCGATTGTGCCCGAGGGGCAATATGGCATAGCCCAAAAGGTGTTGAGGAACACAAGTGGCAGAAAGAGCATGGTCCGACTGTTAAAAAAAGAATATCGCGCTGTGGCTCAGGCCCTGGCGGATATGGGGATCGGCTTCCGCGTTTTGAATCTTCGGGAGGGAGATAAGGAGGTCGGCCGCTGGCTTTTAAAAATGGGATGTGAAAATTTACAATTTTCCGTAGAGCGGGCAACCCGCTGGTCCATGTTTCCCCGGGATATGTTTGTGTATCTTGAGGCGAAGAAAACGCTCCTGGCTCATTCGCGGCTGTTCAAGCTTCATAAAAAGCGTATCGGTTCCTGTGAAATTATTCATACCAATTGGGCTGAAGGCGGAAGGATGCTTTTCAGCGGTGACCGCGTTATTATTGGACGCCACCTTGAAACCTTGAATCGAACCTCAGAATCCAGGGTCTTCAACCTCCTCAAGGATAAAGGCATGAAGATAGCGGCTATCCCCCTGGCGCTTTTTTACCAGCTTTCACGGAAAGGCAAAGGGAGGCGGATGTCCCTGTATTACGATTTCCATATTGATCGAAGCGCGAGCCTGCTAAGGGGAAAGGACGGCGGGTATCACCTGGTGCTTGACCCTGCTTACAGAACAGGGGAGCTTGCCAGCCCCATGCCGGCAAGTGAGTCTGTGGCCCTTGTGCGCAAGGCGTGTGAAAAGATTCAAGTGCGCCTTCATGTGCCCCGGAGCGTTCAGGTGCCTTACGCGACGGCTGTTATGCAGTTTAAAAACGGGAAGACACTGGCAACCGGCGGAGACGAGGAACTCCTTGTCACGCTTGAGGACGTTGTTGGGTCTGGGAATCTCCATGTAACCGAGATTCCTTTTTCAGCGTATCCGGTCTTTGCCAGCGCCGGGCTCCACTGCCTGGTCACGGAAACCCCCGGACCGCTGATTGACTGGTAGAGGGGTAAAATAAACTGCCTATTATCCCCTAAGGCCGTCTAACGGATTGTCACGTCTGCCCAGATAAGAGATAGGCCAAGTCACCCTCTGCCTTCCCTTGCTGGCCATTGGGCTTAAAACGCCGCCGAACACCTTCTTCATTTCCTCTTTACTTATATTTATTTTCGGGTCAAGGTCCTTAATTTTAATTCTCGCCATTGTTAAAACCTCCTCTTGACAGGCTGTTAAAAAAGCAGTAATTTCAGTTTTAGATAATTTGATCAATATATGTCGGTTTGTACCGGTTTGTCAAGATTATAAAAAAACCGTGAAAAAACAAAGTTAAGAGCATTGTCAAACCGATTTGAAACCCCTGCTTCATTTAGAAAACCAGCAAAAATAATTGCCAGAAGTACTTTCCGTATGATTACCAAAGGGACTCAAGGCGCTGCCAGCGGTTGTCATGATGTAACTAGTGGCAATTGGGTGCTTTTTTGGCGTTTGTTATAAGGCGGCTTGCGAGAACGACCGAAGAAAAATCTTCTCCCATCCCAAAGCCAAACGGAGCATATTGATGACAACCGCTCTATGTTGACACTTTCAATCTCTTCTGAACTTGACAGCTTGGTCACAAGGGGATATTATTCCACCACTGTTTTGCCGATGATATTTTATAGTCTTTCCTTCTTTCTTTGTTAAATATATAGGCCTTGGCCGCAAATAATTCCTTAAGTTAAGGAGAATAACATTGGGTATCGGATATATTCGGAGCGGTTTAGAAGTTCTTTCCCAGATCCATGGAGAAAAATGCTGGCCCCTGGTAAGCAAGGTGTCACCTTGTGAGGAGGCGTGTCCGATCCATATGGACATCCCCAGTTACGTCATCGCGCTTGCTCAGGGACAGGTTAAAGAGGCCATTGATGTAATCAGGGAAACCAACCCTTTTCCATCCATTTGTGGCCGGGTCTGTCATCATCCATGTGAGGAAGCGTGCAACAGGGCGCTGATCGACAGACCAGTAGCCATCGAGTGGATCAAGCGTTTTATCGGGGAGTATCAGCTGAAAAACAACGGTATGCCTGAACCGGTTAAACGCACCAGGGAAGAGAGGGTGGCTGTCATCGGTTCCGGACCGGCTGGCCTCACGGCGGCCCACGACCTGGTCAAGAAGGGTTATGGGGTCAGCGTTTACGAGGCGCTGCCCAAAGCGGGCGGTATGCTGGCGGCGGGCATTCCCGAATTCATTCTGCCGCAAAAGATCGTTCAGGCCGAGGTGGATTACATCAAGGCCCTTGGCGTTGACATCAAAACTAACATCCGCATTGGCAAGGACCTGACACTCGATGAAATCTGGGATCAAGGCTTTAAGGCCGTGCTTGTAGCCACAGGCGCCTGGAAGAGCGCTTCGCTGAACGTTCCCGGGGCGGATTTCAAGAGAGTCATTCAAGCGCTCCCGCTTTTAAGGGATGTCAAACTTGGCCAAAAGATTAGCCTTAAAGGAACGGTGGTAATTATCGGCGGCGGAAACGTGGCCGTGGATGCCGCCAGAACGGCCCTTCGCCTGGGGGCCGAAGAAGTGGTGCTGACCTGCCTGGAATCAAAGAGTAAGATGCCCGCCTTTCCGTGGGAAATCGATATGGCCAGGCGAGAAGGGGTTAAAATCAAGACCTCACTGGCGCCTCAGCGATTTACAGCTAACGCCGTTGGAAAGGTTAATCAGGTTGTTTTTAAGAAGGTAGCGAGCGTAAGAAGGGATCGTGAAGGCCGGATGACCTGGACCCTGAAAAAAGGTTCGGATAACGAAGTCATCATGAGCGCTGATACGGTGATAATCGCCATCGGCCAGGTTGCTGACCCTTCCTTTATAGGAAAAGATCTCGAGATCGACCCGGAAACCAGCGCTACCAATATACAAGGCCTTTTCGCGGCCGGTGATCTGGTGAAGGCGCCGGGCACTGTTGTGGAATCAATCGCCGCAGGGCATGAAGTCGCCGCGTCAATTGATAAGTACTTAGACGGTGAGGAACTCAAACCGGCTCCTTCAGAAGAAGACCCCGAGGTTTTCACGATCAAGGAAGAAATGGTGCCCGCTTTTCTTCTAAAGAAAGACCGGTGGGATATGCCTTCCCTGTCACCTAAAGACTCGATACGGTCTTTGAGTGAATCTTCGTTGGGCTATACCGAATGGCAGGTTCGAGAGGAAGCCAAGCGCTGCTTAAACTGCCGCATGTGCGGGAACTGTATTTTCGAACGCGGCCAGTTGTGTTTCGAGGCCAGCACAAGGCTGCTCTAGCGGTTTCTCAATCAGCATGGGTCACAGTTAAAAAATGCACGGTTCCGTTTGATTGCAAGAAGTGTCTTCAGGCTTGTCCGCAGGCGGTTTTTCTGGTAACGGCGGTAAAGGTGGAAAGGGGGAAGGAGACCGACCCCAAGGAACCCGGAGTTTACCGGCTCTTCGCTCCTCACCGCGACAAGTGCACCGGGTGCAACGACTGCATCGAGCTTTGCCCGGAAGACGCCATTACGATTACCTTTCCCCCGTTGGAAGCATGAAAGGTGGAGGAATGAAAGAGATATACGAGGCCAAGAATTATTCATATGAACTGAACCCGGACATGCTCAAGCTTCTTCGTGAGGAGTTTGACGTGGACAAGGTGACCTCCAAATTTACCGAGGCGATCAAGGGAAAAAGCGCCGGGGAGATCGAGGCCGAAGGCAAGGCCATTTTTGAGGAATACGGGCGGAACTGGATCAGACAATCGCAGAAGTTGGGAGAGGAATACCCGGACCGTACTTACGAGGTTCTTCTGGAGGCTATTGACAAGACCGGTGGTTACCTGCGGTTCGCGCTGGCGCCTCAGCGTTTTTTGGAGATCGCGTACCTCAGCACGCAGGAGATATCGATTCTGCCGATTATCGAGAACAACGTCAATCGTCTGGTTTACCGGATGGTTGACTGTGATACATACAAGAATTTGAAGGAGAAATGCGGTGAGGAGGTGGCCAACCTCTTACCCTGCCGGCATGCCTGTTTGACGGCGTGTGAGACGCTTCACCGGGACCTGGGGATAGACGCCCTGGTTCAGATGGAGGCTCAGATACCCAAGGACGGCTATTGTCAGTTTGCGGCCAGAAGGGCTTAACTTCTTGCTTTTAATCTCCTAAGTATTAAGGAGGAGGAAATTATGTGCTGGGTGTGCGAAGCCTATGGCGACCCGGAAGTCGAGAATGGAAGATGGTACCTTAACCCCAAGAACCACTCTCGAAATATGTACAAAATTAAAAAACCGGACCAAAAAGCGGCGGCTTATGGTTCTGACCCTGAAGCCCAGTCCGGGCGAAATATCGGGGAGATCATGCAGTTTAGATTTACCGATCCGGATAAATTTAATCAGCTGATCAAAGAGGCCAACGCCATGAAGGGAAGCGGTCCCTTCCAAATCGGGCAGGTCATCCCGATTCAGGAGGCTTACAAGGTCGTCGAGATGTCTTATCCGGTCGCTTCCATGTCCTGTATCTGCCGGATTCATAACCGGGCCCAGGAGGAAAGGAACGAGCACGAATACTCCTGCACCGGACTCGGGGTGGGCATGCTCAAATGGGAACGCTGGCCTGAGCGATACAAGGGCGGCGTGAACTTTATGGCCCCAGATGAAGCCAAAGAATGGTTGGTCAAATGGAACAAAAAGGGCATGGTCCATATCATCATGACCTTTGGCGGCTCCTACGTGGGCGGAGTCTGCAACTGCGATTACCCTGACTGCGGAATGATAAGAAACCGTGTGGACTACGGGATAGAAACAGGCTGTCTCAAGAGCCACTGGGTGGCCAAAATCGACTATGACCTCTGCACGGGATGCGGTGTCTGCGTCCAGCGCTGTCAGTTCGGGGCGATCAAGTTCGAGGTCACGCTCGACAAAACCAACATCGACCAATTGAAATGCTTTGGCTGCGGGTTGTGTGAGACCGGTTGTCCCACGAACGCTATTGAGCTGATTGACAGGGAGAGCCTGCCCGGGTTGAGGGAGGTATGGTGATATGACAGCCCCATGCACGGTTCCGTTTGATTGCAAGAAGTGTCTTCAGGCTTGTCCGCAGGCGGTTTTTCTGGTAACGGCGGTAAAGGTGGAAAGGGGGAAGGAGACCGACCCCAAGGAACCCGGGGCTTACCGGCTCTTCGCTCCTCACCGCGACAAGTGCACCGGATGCAACGACTGCATCGAGCTTTGCCCGGAAGACGCCATTACGATTAACTTCCCCCCGTTGGAAGCATGAAAGGTGGCGGCATGAAAGAGATATACGAGGCCAAGAATTATTCATATGAACTGAACCCGGACATGCTCAAGCTTCTTCGTGAGGAGTTTGACGTGGACAAGGTGACCTCCAAATTTGCCGAGGCGATCAAGGGAAAAAGCGCCGGGGAGATTGAGGCCGAAGGCAAGGCCATTTTTGAGGAATACGGCCGGAACTGGATCAGGCAGTCGCTGAAACTGGGAGAGGAATACCCGGACCGTACCTATGAGGTTCTTCTGGAGGCTATTGACAAGACCGGCGGTTACCTGCGGTTCGCGCTGGCGCCTCAGCGTTTTTTGGAGATCGCGTACCTCAGCACGCAGGAGATATCGATTCTGCCGATCATCGAGAACAACGTCAATCGTCTGGTTTACCGGATGGTTGACTGTGATACATACAAGAATTTGAAAGAGAAGTGCGGTGAGGAGGTCGCCAACCTCCTGCCCTGCCGGCATGCCTGTTTGACGGCGTGTGAGACGCTTCATCGGGACCTGGAGATAGACGCTCTGGTTCAGATGGAGGCTCAGATACCCAAGGACGGCTACTGTCAGTTCGCGGCCAGAAGGGCCTGACCGCCGGATCGAAGTTTTAATCAAATTTTTAATTAAAACAAGAACCAGCATCTTAATAGATCCCAACCAAACCACGGCCCGCCCGTGGTTTGCGCTTTATGGGGCCGGTTGTCTTTGATGAAAATAGATCTACACATCCACACCAGTCATGGGTCCTCCTGCTCCTACATGGACCCGGTTGAACTTATAGAACGAGCCAAGGCCGTTGGTCTCGACGGCGTTTGCATAACCGAACACAATCAGATATGGGACCGCAAGGCCATTAAACGTCTTCAAGTCGAGCACAATTTCCTGGTCATCGGCGGGGTCGAGGTGAGTACGGATTACGGGGAAATTCTCGCCTTTGGGCTCGATCGGCCGGTCTTGAATGTATTTAAGGCCTGTGACCTGAAAAAAATGGTTAATGAGGCCGGCGGGGCGATGGTCCTGGCGCATCCTTTTCGATTTGAGCCTGATATTGTGGGAGCTTATTCCCATGTCAATTCCGTGGAATCCCCTGATCTGCCGGAAGAGATAGGGGCCGTTTTAGAACGTCCTGTTTTCCAGCTGGTAGACGCCGTTGAGGTTTATAACGGCCGGTCCGGAATGCAGGAGAGGGATTTCACGGCCATGATCGCGGAAAAGCTCAAAATGAAAGGCACCGGCGGGAGTGACGCTCACGCGACCCTGGCCGTAGGTTCATGCTATACTATATTTGAAAATGAAATAAAGAATGAACGTGACCTCATAAAACAGATCAAGAAGGGCCGGATTCATGGAGTGGACCGGCGATGGAACAACTCTTCAGGTGGATGAGATCAAGGAGAAATAATGAGGCTTGCAGGTAAAGTTGCCGTCATAACCGGCGCTGCCGGTGATATTGGCCGGGGTATCGCGTTGAAATTTGCCGGAGAAGGGGCGCACGTGGTGGTCAATGACCTCAGCCTGATGGCCGCCGAGAGCGTTAGTGATAAAATCAAAGAGATGGGTCAAAAAGCTCTGCCTGTCCAGGCGGACGTTTCCAGCTTTAAGGACATGGAACGAATGTTCAGCGAGGCCGTCTCCGTCTTTGGGCGGGTGGACATCCTGGTGTCCAACGCCGGAATAAGAAGGGATTCTCCCATACACACCATGACCGAAACCCAATGGGATCAGGTTATGGACGTGCAGCTGAAAGGCTGCTTCAACGCGGTCAAACTGGCTCAAAAATACATGGTAGGCCAGCAGTATGGCAGGATCATCATTGTCGCCTCCCCCGTGCCTTCGGGTTTGGGCCGGTCGGCCGAAATAAACTACAGTACGGCCAACGCCGGGCTAACCGGCCTGACCGCCTCACTGGCTATAGAGCTTGGCAAATACAATATCAATGTTAACTGCATTGCCCCGGATTTCATCGAAACGCAGATGACCAGGGAACACGTCAGAACAGACGGCATGTACATGGAGGACTTCAAAAAGGCGGCTCTGGCCCACATCCCCCTCAGGCGGCTGGGCACGGTGGAGGACGTGAGCGGTGTGGCCCTCTTTTTGGCCTCGGACGAATCAGGCTACGTTTCGGGCCAGGTGATCAAGGTCCGAGGCGGCCCCTGAATTTTAGGCGAGAAGGAAAAAAAGACATGCATGATATCCCGGATACCGAAGAAGCCGACGCGGCGGCGGAAAGATACTGGCCCGAGGGATACAAGGAAGTGATCAGGGCCCATGCCGGTCAGGCCTTTGAGGCCCGGATACATGAAGCCGGAGCCTTCAAAGCTTACTATGAAAAGCTCTACGCCGATAAATACGATGACTTCGAACAGTTTATCAAGAGGCTGGCCGAGATGGTCGCTATTGGAGCTGAAAACGGGGCGGACGCAATATTTGAGGAAATTTACGCCTCCTTTCGAAACCACGCCTCCCTGCCCGACCCTCGCGTACCGGCGCGTTACTACTGGCCAGAACCGTTTACAGAGGAACTGAAAGGCGAGATCAGGCGAAATATTTTCAAGGAGTACAGCCGTCATCACGCTTATGAGCATATCCATGAGGATCACTACGCTGGCATACTTGACTTTGAAAGCTTTGTAAAACAGGTTGCTTCTCTGGTGGTCATAGGAGCGGTCAACGGCGCGGACGAAGCGCTTGGCCGGATTTATCTTTCCTTTCTCAACGCCGCGCCTCTTCCTCCGGCGCGACGCCGTCCAAAACGGATAAGATAAAGTACTCAAGGATTTGAACTTGAGCCCGCGAAAAAGATCGGCCAAAGGATGATAGTAATTGCCAGAATTGTTTTCCGTTTGATTACTAAGCTAAACCAAACCTCTAACAGCGGCTGACATGATGTAACAGGCGGCAATTACATGATGTTTTGGCGTTTGTCGTAAGGTGGCTTAGGAGAATGGCTAAAACTATATCTTCTCCCGCCCTAAAGCCAAATGGAATTTATTTATGACAAATGCTCTAACTCTTTTCCTGGCCCTCAGGCTGGAACCTTGGAGGATATAACGATCACCACGAAAGAGAGCATTCGAAAAAATTTTATTTTGACAGTTACATATGAAGCGTAATTAGTTCGATATATTCTAAGAATATGGATACAAAAACTTTTCACTTCAAAAAGCCATAAGGAGGAATCATGAGCGATACATATTATTTTTCCCCGGAGCGGCTCCGTCAGGCCATAACCGAACTATGCCTAGCCAGCGGCTCTCCGCAGGAGGAGGCAGACCTGTTAACCGGCCGGTTGATCAAAGCGGATCTCGTCGGCCACCCGTCCCACGGGATCATTCGCATACCGATGTATCTGGGAATGATTCGGATCGATTTGATCAAGCCGGGGGCCGTGCCTTCACTTTCGATTGATCACGGTTCCATCGTGGTGGTAGATGGTAACGGCGCTTATGGCCAGGTGGGCGCGGAACATGCCATGAAAGTGGCCATAGAAAGAGGCCGCGCCCATGGTGTCGCGGCGGTTGGTGTGACCAATCTGGGTCATATCGGAAGGCTGGCGGATTACGCCGTGTCAGCCTCCCAGGCCAACTGTATCGGCATGGTTTATACGACCTGCGGCGGCGCTGCTTCACTGGTCGCGCCTTTCGAAGGCTGCTCTCGACGCATGGCCACAAATCCCATGGCCATGGCCATACCCAGCGACCGGGAATACCCCATTGTGTTTGATATGGCTACCAGCGTCTTCGCCGAAGGCAAGCTAAGGGTGATGATGGCCGCGGACAAAAAAGCCCCGGACGAGGCCCTGTTGGACAAGGAGGGTAACCCCACCAACAACCCCAGAGATTTTTACGCGGGCGGGACACTGCTGCCTCTGGGCGGCAAACAGGGATACAAAGGGTATCTGCTCAATTTCATGGTTGAAGTCCTGGGGGGGCTTCTCATAAATGGCGGGTATATCGGACGCGAAGAAAACGCTAAGTTCAGCAACAGCACCCTGATGATAGTCATTGATGTGGAAAAATTCCGAAAGATGTCTCAGTTCAAGACGGAACTGGAAGACCTGCTCAAGTACTTGAAGGAAACTCCAGTAGCCGAGGGTAAGGAGGTTCTTTATCCCGGCGAGGTGGAGGCACGAAAGGAGGCGGAAACGCTCAAATCCGGCATCCCTCTGGCCGAAAAAACCGTGGAAAAAATTCAGGAAGAAATGGATCGTTACAACGTACCCATCAAGCTGGCCGATTTGGGAGAAACCGCTCCCCTGGGTTGAGGAAAAGACGGGTGGTCTCCTGAAAAATAGTCGCAAAACCGTAAACAGCCGCAGGATATATCTCACGGACTTGTTTAAGAAAGCTTGATCAATGCCTGCATAACAAGGTCAGCCGTCCCATCAGCCTCTTTTTCGTAAGGGTCTGACGGGCGGCTGATTTTCAAAACCCCGCCCAGTACCTTTTTCATCTCCCTTTGACTGATTTTTTTGTCTACCGGTAAATCCTTGATTTTTATTCTTGCCATAATTACTCCCTCATATTTTCATATTTAGAACGAAACTTTGAAGTTTTCTACTCGTTCCCAAGCTCCAGCTTGGGAACGTGATTACCTGAAACTGGATTCCCGCTTTCGCGGGAATGACGGATCGAAGCCTCTGCAAAACAAGCAGTTTTGTTGAAACCGCGGAAGGTGAAAATTTAACCCGCAGGCATATTATCAATCTTTCGAAACTTAAATTTGAGCCTGACATATGCCGCTGCAGCGTCAGCGAAGCGGCGCTCAAGAGGCCGGCTAAAGGACGAGGTTTTGCAGAGATATCGAACCAGTAACGGTAACGGCGCTCTCTCTTTAGACAACGCCTTTGGTTATTCAACCACCCGCCTTCTTAAATCAACCCCACTGAAAACGCCAGCAGGAATTGACCGAGATAATACAGCGGCAATCCCAGCAGACGGTTTATATATTC
>JAFDLS010000180.1 GCA_019306365.1 Deltaproteobacteria bacterium | reverse complement strand
ATCAGAAAACAGACGGTTCGGCGTCATGCCACGACATTATGCATATTTAGCCGATATGACCGGCAAAAACAAGCAAGATATCTATGTTTCATTCTTGCCGGGCGTGGAAATCGGCCGAACGAACTGTAATAATTGGCAAGCCCTTGAAAATGAAACACGGACAACCGTCGAAACCTTGACCGGACGGGCCGGGTGTGGTAAAGTCGAGATTATTAGCACCTGTTTGATCTAGTGATTGTCAGGTTTCATGGGGGTTGACGTTGGCCTTGGTATCCTTGCCAACCGCCTCCTTTCAGCTTGAAGTTCGGATGCTAAAACAGAAACGCATCTTGTACTGGAGCTTGAAACAGAGAGTAGAATCGGTCACGGAAGCTGGTTTATATTCAAAGAGCCGTCCATCTGTTTTTCAACGGGGCAGATCTTGAAACCCATTCGCCTTTTAATCGCGGACGATCACAGTATCCTTCGGCAAAGCATCGCCCTTTTACTCAGCAAGGAATCCGACCTGGAAGTCGTGGGGCAGGCCGGTGACGGGGGGCAGACCATGGATCTGGTGGAGTGTCTTAAACCGGATATTGTACTTATGGATATCGCCATGCCGCGTCTTAACGGCATCGAGGCAACCAGGAGGATAAGGAAAAAACACCCCGAGGTAAAGGTTCTGATCTTGAGTATGCACAGCGAAGACCGTTATATCCGTCAGTTACTTCGGGCCGGGGCCTCCGGCTACATGCTCAAGGACGCTTCCAAAAAGGAACTTGTCACGGCCATTCGTTCCGTCGTTCAGGGGGAATCCTACCTGAGCCCGGCTGTCACACGGAAACTCATCGATGATTATGTTCGTATTACGGATGAGATTACCGACTCCTCCACCTACCACCGCTTGACCAACCGGGAGCGCGAGATCTTTCAGCTCATGACTGAGAACAGACTTAATCGAGAAATTGGAGTGGTTTTGAAAATCAGCCCCAAAACTGTCAAGAATCACCGGGCCAAAATAATGGAAAAGCTTAATTTGCATTCTCAGCGTGATGTGCTGAAGTACGCGCGGAACATGGACTTGATCGATTTTGAGGCTCTGTGAAAAATTCCATGATCGCCAACTGGGGTCCCGGGCCTATATTTCACAAAAAAAGTACCCAGTAACCCACCCTTTAATCCCTACCTTTGTATATTTAAGAGAGAACAGGTTTTCTTTTTTTAACCGCTAGAGCGTTTGTCATAAATATGTTCCGCTTGGCTTTGGGGCAGGAGAAGATTTAGTTTCGGTCATTCTCGTAAGCCGCCTTACTACAAACGCCAAAACATCATGTAATTGCCATTTGTTATATCATGGCGGCCGCTGCTAGAGCCTTGATTTATATTAGTGATTAAACGGAGTGTAATTCTGGCAGTTACTATGGTTTTGTGTGGCTTTTCAGGGTTTAACCCTGCTGCTCCGGGTAAAATCCTTGTTTATTTTTCGCTGAACATTCGCTGGCGCGAAACAAGCCGTCAGAAAACCTCTTTAAAAAAATGATGGTTATCCGCGCCTTACCACCTCCTGAAGTTTTCCTCGATCCTCTCTGAAAATAAGGTCTTCCAGCATCATAAATGAGGCTGAGCCCTAATTTACGTTCCTCCTTCAGCCGTTTAAAATTTGAGCATAGTATTATAAAAAAAGGGGAGGGATTGGCCATGATGACGGGAAACGGTTCTATGAATCTGGCGGAAAACTTGGTTGTTTCGGGCTTTGAACGCCAAAGTTTTGGGGTAGAAAAAATTGAGCTGGCTGAGTACAAGCCAGAAGATGAGGGTCGGGCTTATCGGAGCGCAGAAGCAGGCAGGAAAAACGGGAATACAATATTAGCCTACCTCAATGAGATGAAGCAATACAAGCGTATTAAGCCAAAACGTGAATTGGTTCTCGGGAAAAGGATTAAAAAAGGTCAGGAGATAATAGTCGCCCTGAGCATGAGTTGTGAAGTCAAATCCAGGGAGATGGATGAATTGAAGGACGCGGTCTTGTGCTGGCTGGAGAAGAGAAAACGGCCTAATTTAACTGAGAATGAAGCCATGATCATGATTCTAAAGAGGGTGACTGAAATGACCGCTAAAGATCCTCAAAACACAGCCCTGAGTACTCTTTACCGCAGGCTGAAACGCGTTGACCACAAGGTCTGGGAAGCCAAGGAGGAGCTGATTACCGCCAATTTGAGGCTGGTGGTAAACATCGCTAAAAATTATGCGAACCGTTCGCTGCCTTTTTCGGACATTATCCAGGAAGGTAACGTGGGTCTCGTCAAGGCGGCCAGCAAATATGATTATACAACCGGAAACCGCTTCTCCACCTATGCCATCTGGTGGATCAGGCAGTCAATCACCAGGGCCATTTATGATAAATCGCGCACCATCCGCCTCCCGGTTCACTTCGTGGAAGCCCGAAATAAATTCTTCAAGAGTTATTATGATCTGTATTACAAACTTCAGCGAGAACCGACCCGGGCGGAGATCGCCGAAGCCATGGAAGTCGGTATGGATATGGTCAACAGGATTGTCCAACTCATACCTGACCCCATTTCATTGGAAACGCCCCTGGCTGACGAGGATTCCTCTCTTGGGGATTATATTATTGAGGATGAAGAAAAATCCCCCTTTGAGAAGACCAGCTGCGAGGAAATGCATACCCTGGTGAGGAAAAGCCTGGCTTCCCTCACCCCCAAGGAAGAAAAAGTTATGCGGCTGCGGTTTGGTATTGATACGGATGACGCCTACAGCTTGGAAGGGGTAGGGCGTAAATTCAAGATATCTCGGGAACGTGTGCGTCAGATAGAAAAGCGGGCCCTCGATCGTCTCCGGCATCCCTCCCGGCGTGAAGCCCTGGAAAACCTGATTTGATTATAACCGCCTGGATTCCCGCTTGCCCGGGAAGGACGGTGAAAAAAGCCGTCATCCCCGCATGCGGGAATCAGGAGCGGATAGCATCAGAACAAGTCGGTCATTTTCAGTATCTTTGAGTTAAAATCTCACTATAGCTTCGCTGCTTGCGCCCTAAAGCCTGTATGCCGGCTGTGAAGCGTTGGCAGAACCAGGTTTAAATACATTCCTACCCTGTTCCTATTTCATTTTTTAAAATATCTGGTAAAATAAACCCGTGTTTTTGCTGGCCTGGGCCTGAAGCCGGGCTTTGTTCTTGAAGCCCGTTGTGACCAGCACCTTTATGATATTGTTAAAAAAATATTGACAATATTTAAGTCAGATGATAGTAGTTATATGGTTGAGCGGGCATAGCTCAGCTGGTAGAGCACAAGCTTCCCAAGCTTGGGGTCGCGGGTTCAAACCCCGTTGCCCGCTCCATAGTTAATGAGCAAGGGCGCGGGGTTTACTTGGATTTTGTTAAGTAGGTCATGCTCAAAGCGTAGGTTTATGTCCGCAAGTCAGTTTGCTTAAGTCGCCCTGTAGGCCGGTAAGGGTTTTTAGGTGAGCGTCCTCTGGTCAAACGGAGGAGAGCCGAATCTAAAGGCCGGAAGATGATCGGTTTTCAAGGTAGAAAGATAGTGTCAGCTAGCATAAGTGGGCTTCTTAAGCCCGCTTTCTTTTTGGCGGAATAGTTGAAAGGCGAGAATCAAAACGTAATAAAAGCGGTGGAAGATCTGGCCGGGTCGGCGATCAGAGCCGATGGATTCGACCTGATTGAAGTGCAGTATCGCCGTGAAAGAGGAGGCTGGGTCCTGCGTCTTTATGTTGATCGGATTCCCGAGCCGGGTCAGTCTTCAGACACCGAAGCGGTTGGATCCGGTGTCACGCTTGACAACTGTGTCGCTATCAGTCGGGAGGTCGGACACCTGCTGGAGGTGAACGAGATCATCCAGGGGCCGTATAACCTTGAGGTTTCTTCACCGGGCCTGGATCGGCCTTTGAAAAAACCGGACGATTTTATCCGTTTCGCCGGTCGCCTCGTCAGGGTGAGGACGAAATTACCTATGGATGGGCGTAAAAAATTCAAAGGACAGCTTCTGGGTCTTGAAGATGGTTGGATCAAACTGGATATGGACGGGCAGGTCATCCAGATACGCTTGGATGAAACTGAACGAGTTACCCTTGAGCCGGAAGTAAATTGGGGACGTGCATAATAAAAGGTTCAAAAAACCGTTTTAGGGAGCAAAAAAAATGAGTTCCGACTTAGGACGTGTTATCGATCAGGTTAGCCGGGACAAGGGCATTGATCGCCGGATCCTTATTGAAACTTTGGAAGAGGCCATCAAGTCCGCGGTCAAAAAGAAGTTTGGCCTCTCAGACAACTTCGAAGTCAATTTTAACGATGAGCTGGGTGAGGTAGAGGTTTTTCAATTTAAGGAGGTCGTGGAAGACGTTACGGACGAAAAACTTCAAATCGCGGTAGAGGACGCGCGACAGCTTGACGAGGAATCCCAGATCGGTGACGAGTTAGGCGTTAAGATGGATACGGAGGAGTTTGGCCGGATTGCCGCTCAGTCAGCCAAGCAGGTTATAATCCAGCGCATGAAAGACGCTGAACGCGATATCATATATGAGGACTTTAAAGACCGGCAGAGTGAAATCATCAACGGTATAGTCCAGCGATTTGATAAAGGCAGCATCATTGTAAACCTGGGGCGCACTGACGCCCTGCTTGCCGCCAGTGAACAGGTCCCAAAGGAAAGCTACCGGCAGGGTGACCGTGTTCGCGCCTTAATTATGGAAGTCAAACAAATCAGCCGCGGACCGCAGATCATTCTTTCCCGCAACCATCCCGATTTTTTGAAGGCTTTATTTGAGATCGAAGTTCCTGAGATATCCGAAGGGATTGTCCGGATCGTGGCCGTGGCGCGTGAACCGGGCAGCCGTTCCAAGATAGCGGTTGTTTCTGATGACAAAGATATCGATCCGGTTGGGGCCTGTGTGGGTATCAGGGGTTCCCGCGTTCAAAGCGTGGTTCACGAATTGAGGGGTGAGAAGATCGACATCATCCCCTATAACCCCGATCCGGCTCGCTTTATTGTGAACGCCCTCGCTCCCGCGGTGGTTTCCCGCGTTATTGTGGACGAACATAACCGCACCATGGAGGTTGTCGTGCCAGACGAACAGCTGTCCCTGGCCATCGGACGAAAAGGCCAGAACGTGCGGCTGGCTTCCAAACTTTCGGGCTGGCGGATCGATGTCAAGAACGAAACAAAATATGAACGGATGCTGCAGGAAGGTTATCAGACTCTGCTGAATCTGCCTCCGGTAGATGATAACCTGGCGGATATTCTGTACGACGCCGGCTACACTTCCGTTTTTGACATCCTGTCTTCCAACCCGGAGGATCTGGGGCAAATCGAAGGTCTGAACGAGATAAAGCCTGAGACGCTTTTAGAGGCCGCCAGGGAATACGTGGTTACTACTGGAGCTGACGAATCCGAACTGGGTGAAGATGAG
>JAFDLS010000179.1 GCA_019306365.1 Deltaproteobacteria bacterium | reverse complement strand
GTCAACGCGACGATCAAATCCTCCCTGGTCGGGAAGTATTTGTATATCGTGGGTTTGGAATATCCGCTGATCTGGGCCAGGCGAGGGAGGGTTAGAGCATGAAGACCCTCTTCACTCGCTATCTTTCGGGCCTGCTCCAGCATGAATTCCTCCCTTTTTTGTTTGACTTCATCTCGAATCTGGGTTTCCTGCGTTCGCCGGATGGTTTTAGCCGTTCCCTTATTCATCGTATTAGAATCCCTTGGAGAAGATAAATATTTGAGACCGAACTCATTGTCAGGCTCAAAATTAAGTCCTCGAAATACTTGGTAATATTCCTGCGGGTTAATTTTTCGCCTTCCGCGATTTCAACAAAATTACTGGTTTTGCAGAGGTCTCACTTTTTATCTCAGTTGGCGTTTTTCACTGCCTTCCAAATCCAAATATATGTTATGATTATGTCTGGAAACTCATGTAAAATAAACATATCCTCTTATCCTTGTCAATTGAATATTAGTAAAAGTTAAAAAGAGTTAACAAAAGTAAATTATCTCTGTAAATTATCTCTTGACAGATCATCGTTCCTTTTTTATTTTAGGCTTATTCACCAAAACAAAATAAAGGCTTGTTAAAAAAATCTTTCCAGAAAAGGAGCATAAAATGAGTGATCAGGTTTACTTGCGTATTGCTGAAAACATAGATAAAGGAATACAGACAGCTCCGAAAGCGAATGGAGATCTTTCAAAAGCTTTTATAGCCTTCTTAAAAATCGTCTATACACCTGAAGAGGCGGATCTGGTTCAACATCTCAGTATGTTCAAATCAACATCTGTTGAAGAACTGGCTGACGCCTCTGGTTTAGATGTTGATAAAATCAAGGAAATCCTCTCCCCGCTGAAACGGAAAGCCGCCATTGAGGGTACCTACAAGTACCGTTTGCCATCCATTCCTACTTTATTGAACCTGCATATGTTTTACCCTGACATTAAACCGGATGATCTGGAGGCCGCCAAACTTTACCAGGATTTTTTCATAAAGGAAAAATTTTATAAATATTACGGAACTTCTGTAAAAGGCACACCGGTTCTGCGATCCATCCCGATAGAGCAGTCCATTCATCCGGAAGAGAAAACCTATACCGCTGAGGAAGCACATGCGTTTGTCAGGGGTCTTGAAACAGAGGATCTGGCGCTGGTACCCTGTCCCTGCCGGACGAGAACTGAGAAATTAGACATTCGTGAATGCAAGGATAGACTTCCGGTCGCAAACTGCGTCTTCCTTGGGAGGGCCGCGGTACGGTTCGAGGAGCTTGGACTTGGGAAGCGGGTCACCAAAGAGCAGGCCATTGCTTACATTGACGAGGTGGTGGAATTAGGGTTGATCCCTACCACCGATAATTCCATCGAAGGGCCACACGGAATTATGTGTATGTGTTGTGGCTGCTGTTGCTCTAACGTGCGCGGCAGGACGCGGTGGGACAACCCAACCGCCGTACGGCCATCTAATTTTCTGCCCAGGGCAGGTGACGAATGCATTCTCTGCGGGACATGCGTAGACCGCTGCTTTTTAGATGCGCTCTCTCTGGATGAGGATGCCGGGCGATCTGTGGCTGATCCTGAAAAATGCATCGGCTGCGGCGTGTGCACTGTGACTTGTCCTGAAGAAGCTTTGAAGCTCCACCGATTCGAACGCCCTGAACCCACGTTTGAAACTGGCAGGGACCTTATAATGACTATCGCGCGAGACAATAATCGGCCATAGAGCCGTCTGATTGAATGGTGTGGAGGTATCGCAAAGTAACTGCCGATAAATTTTTAACCTTTAAAGATCAAGCGAACTGCGGAGTAATGTCCGCAGTTTTTATTTTACTATTTCAAAAAAGTTAAAGCCATCTGCTGACCCGCGCGTCCAAGCGCAAGATCCGACTTTTTAATTAAATGATCTTTTTTTTTCAAGCGGAACGCAATTTCGACAATCACTTTTGGTGAGAGATGATGCAAAGCAAAACACCTTTCTCAATGGTAACGGTGGCTTTATCTTCGGCCAGTACGTTGCTGATACCAAGCGTAGACCCGGCCTTAATTGTTTGGTCAGATAAGGCGTATTCCAACCCGCTCAAAGTCACACCGGTCACGTCCCGGCCAAGGGGAATTAGTGACAGTACGTCTCCCCTGCTCCCCTGAAAAGTCCTCTGCTCTCCGTCCTTAATAAGCGTCGCTTCCTGGGGGCCGTCTATCAAACGAATGGATACGCCGCTAAATTTCCTTCCCGTGGCAAGAAGCAGGTTGGACACGGTCATGTCCCAGCGGCCGCCGAATCCTCCAAGCACGATTATCTCATTTGCGCCACGGTCCATGGCAAGAGAGAAGGCCAATTCCAAATCAGTGAAATTTTTCTTCCGGGCGTACACTACCACTTCCGCACCGCTCTTTTTAAGGGCCTTGATTTCAAACGGCTGAAGAGAGTCCAGGTCGCCCACCACAAAATCCGGTACCACGCCTAAATCCAGGCAATGCCGGGCACCGCCGTCCGCGGCGATCAAGAGATCGTCTGGAGTTATGATATCAATGGCGTTCTGCGGGTAATTGAGTTCACCGTTAGCGAAAATAACAACGCGCACGAGCTTCCCCTTTTTCTTTCCTTATTTTTGTTCTTTTACGGAGACAGGTTCTACTGCCATACCCGCAGGGCCGACGGCCAGCCGAATCGGTTTGCCTTTCTGGGGGGGAGGTGTTTGGTTGGAAACTTCAAAGGTTAGAAACAAACCGGTTTCCGTTTTCAAACTGAGGTGGTAATTCCTTCCATGAAAAAGGCGTTCTTGCACCATCCCCGAAATGATGGTCTCGTTATCGGCAGGCTGTGTCAGAGCGTCTATCAGTCTGGCAGCCTCGGGTCTCAGCAACAAGGTAACCTCATCATCTTTATTACCCTTCCCTGAATCAGGATAAAAAACTCCGATCTTTGTTTGAACGCCGCCGTCTTCCAGGATTATACCCTCGAGAAAATTATTAAACCCTAAGAACCGGGCCACGGTCTGGTTCTTCGGTCTTAAATACAGGGTTTCCGGCGCGGCGATCTGTTCAATCCTTCCCCGGTCGATAACCGCAATGAAATCGGAAATGGTAAAAGCCTCAGATTGATCATGTGTCACAAAGATGGCGGTTACCCCAACCTTTTTAAGTATGCTGCGCAGATCGAGGATTAGGCGTTCCCTCAAAGCCCGGTCCAGAGCTCCCAGGGGTTCGTCCAGCATCAGCAAGCGGGGCCTGGCGGCCAGGCTCCTGGCCAAGGCTACCCTTTGACGCTCTCCACCGGAGATTTCATTGATCTTTCGCTGGCCGAACCCTTTAAGACCGACTAAATCGAGGGTTTGAGAAGTTAGAAGGGTTATTTCCTGAGGTGTTCGTCTCTGCCTTTCCAATCCAAAAGCAACATTCTCGAAGACATTTTTGTGGGGGAACAGGGCAAACTCCTGAAACATCATTCCGAACTGCCGGCGATGGGGAGGGATGGCGGCGATATCTATTTCATCAAAAACAACTTTTCCTTTATCAGGCGCCTCCAATCCGGCGATGATACGCAAGAGGGTTGTTTTTCCGCAGCCGGAGGGTCCTAATAAACAAAGTATCCGGCCCTCTTCCAGGCTAAAACTCACTTCATCCAGGGCGAGTTTGGAGTTAAATTTTTTACATATGTTAGAGACTTCCAAGAGAACCATTCTAAAACCCTTCAGCGTATTGTTCTTGATGTCTTCTAATACTGAGCATTTTTAAACAGGCTAAATTAAAACCTCCCAATTGTTCCGATTCTGAATTTCTCCAGAAATAGAAAGCCTGCCGCCGTTACCAGCATCAAGATACTGCTCATGGCCATAGCCTGCCCATAGTTCAACGATCCAGGCTGGCTTAAAAAACGAAAAATAGCCAAAGGCATGGTCGGGGTTTGGGGCCTGGCCACAAATACCGTAGCCCCGAATTCACCCAGGCTTACGGCAAACGCAAAGACGGCTCCCACCAGCAAGGCCCGGCCGACAATAGGCAGGTCAACGGTTCGCCATACCTCCCAGGGGGAAGCGCCCAGGACCGAAGCAGCTTCCCTCAAACTCCGGGGTATACCTCGGAGCGCCGGCAGCAGACTTCGAACGACAAACGGAAAAGCGACCAGGGTGTGGGCTATTGGGACCAGTATGACGGATGTCCTCAAGTTTAAGGGCGGCCGGTCCAGGGCCACTATGAAACCGAAACCCAGGGTGACGGCGGAAGTCGATAAGGGAATCATAAAGAGCGGGTCTAACAAAGAAGTCCCCCGGTTTTTGGGTCCGGCCAGATATGTTGCCGCCAGCGTACCCAGAACCAGGGCCATAGACATAGCGGCCAGGGCAAATAAAAGCGAGTTCATCACGGCTTCTATAGGCGGCACGAAAAATATGGACTGGCTCCGGTTTTGGAATAAGGCAGTGTAAAAGGTAAAGGTAAAGCCGCCATCGGCCGTCAAAGAACGAATCAGCAGGGCCAGCATGGGAGCGCCCAGAAACAAGAGCATGAAACAGACATTTGCCCTCACGGTTATTTTTTGCACTTTGGAAACAGCTCTGACCTGGGAGGCGACCTGTGAAACAGGGTTCAGATCCACAGCCGTCTTTCTTTGCAGCCAGGTAAAGATCCACATGAGAGAAAAAGTGAAAATGATTTGGATCAAGGAAAGGGCCGCGGCCACAGGCAGATTAAATAAATGAACCGCCTGGCGGTATATTTCCACCTCAATAGTGGCGAAGCGCGGACCGCCCAATATCAAGATCACTCCGAAACTGCTGAAACAAAAAATGAAAATCAGGAGCATCGCCGCTGAAATGGCCGGCCATAATAAAGGCAAAGTAACATTTCTAAAGGCCTGCCAGCCGGAAGCGCCCAGCATCTGAGCCGCTTCGGTCAGATCGCTCTCCAGATGGGCCCAGAATCCGCCCACGATCCGAAGCACCACCGTGTAGTTATAAAATATATGCGCCAGTAAAAAGAACCATATCGTGCGATCTATCTGAATAGGAGCGGACGACAGGTTAAAACCGGCCATGAGCCAGTCGTTTACCAGCCCGTGCGGGCCTAAAAGGGCCCGGAAAGCGGCAGCCACCACCACGGTGGGCAGAACAAAAGGCACTGTAGTGAAGGCCTGGAGCAGGCTTTTCCCCCTGAATTTAAACCGGGCAAAGACATAGGCGCCGGGCAGAGCCAGAGCCATGGTCAATACAGTCGAGACCGTAGCCTGCCAGGTTGTGAACCACAAGGTTTGAGCGTAAAAACTGTCTGAAACCAGTTCCCGCAGTTTCCCTAAGTCCCAGTTTCCTTCCGGTAAAAAGCTCAGGCCAAACAGCCTGAGTACGGGATAGAAGTAGAACACGGCCAGAAAAAGCGGCCAGAAAAAGCAGGGGCAACCCGGCCAAAAAAAACCGGAATTTTATAACCCTATTTTTCACCTCAAAACCAGTTTCCGCCACTCATTGATCCATTTTTCCCTGTTGGCCGAAATCTGGTCCAGCGTAACCCGGTTCATGTAATTCGCGACCTTCGAGTGTTTTCGAAAGACTTCAGGCAAAATAGCCGACTTATTGACCGGAAAGACAAACATCTGCAAGGGCATATCTTCCTGAAACTTCCTGTCCAGCATGAAGTCTATCAATTTCTTGGCTAAATCCAGTTTCTTGGTTCCCTTCAATATGCCGACAAACTCGATCTGGCGGAAGGACGAACCCGGACTCAGGATAGCGGCCGTGGGGGCCTCTTTTAGAGGCTCTTTCGAAAAATACACTTCCGCCGGCGGGCTGGTGGCGTAACTGACTACAATGGGCCGGTCGCCGTCCGACGCGGCGCTAAACTGCCCCCAGTACGCCTCTTCCCAACCGTTGGTCACCAGGACGTCGTTATCCTTTAACTTTTTCCAGTACTCCAGATATCCCTCTTGCCCAAATTTGCCTATCGTAGCCAATAGAAAGGCCAGCCCTGGTGAAGAAGTGGCCGGATTTTCCACTACTGTAAGGCCCTTATATGCGGGCTTTGTCAAATCCTCCAATGTCTTTGGCGGAGAAATGCCTTTTTTCGCGAACCATTTTTTATCGTAATTAAGACAAACGTCCCCGAAATCCACGGGCAGCATTCTGTTACTGGGATCGATTTTCAGTTCGTCATGCACCTCGGCCAAAAGAGGAGAGGCATATGGTATGAATATATCCGCATCGAGAGCCCGGCTCAAAAAAGTGTTGTCCACGCCGAAGAAGATATCGGCCAAAGGATTTCGCTTTGAAAGAATGGCTTTGTTCAAAGCGGCCCCGGCGTCCCCGGCCTTTAGAAACCTGATAGTGACGTGATTTGTTTTTTCAAACTCGGCTACAACTTCCTTGCTGATATTTAAGCTGTCATGGCTCATGACGGTGATAACGCGAGCAGACTCGGCTCTAACGTCTCTCAGGCTGGAAGGCAGCCCCAGGACAAGGCATGCTAATATTGGAAGCAGGATTTTTTTCATGCGGTTACCCCCTTAATTTGGGAACGGGAATCTTTCTTTAGGAATGAAGGGGTTCAGAATGAAGGGCTTAAAAATGAAAATGCCGTCCACTCCGGAAGACGGCATTTTAATATCGGTTCATTTCCTCCGCCGGCATTATCCGGATCAGGTTCACCGGTCGGACTCATCTCCTTACCCAAGAGTCCCTCTCAGCCCGATTAGTCCGAGCTCCCGATTATTCCCTATTTATAACCATGGTATTAATATATAGTGATTTTGTCAAGACATGCCCGGACGTTTGTGGGGAGCACATAAACTGTCCGGGTATGTAGCACATAAACTGTCCGGTCGATATGGTATCCAAGGAGGGAGCCATAAGACGGACAGAGTTGTTACAGGAGATCCGGATGATGAGGTGATGGAAGTTACAGAATTATACAAAAGTCGCTATAGGAACTTCACGGTGAAGCATTTCTACAGTTGGTACAAACGCCTGCATGGTGGGAGGCGAAGTTATACCTGGGTAAAGAAGACGCTGCGTGGCTCAGTCCTGGGAATCCTCGCCTCCGCTACGTTCAGGCCGGGACCTCCAGGATAAACCAATTTAATCTTCGCCTAATCTGCTCTTCTCTGGTAAATTGCATTCTATGGGTAACCTCCGTTGAGTACGATGAAGATTAGCAGATCCTCATCATATAATATACCTTCGGAGTGTTACCCATGTTTTAAAACTACATAAGAGGCCTCGAATAAATTTTCTTGTTTTTCAGCCCTGATTCCTCTACACTGCGTTTTTTCTTGGCGGGGTTATTTTAATTTAGGGGAAGCCCGGGACGGCTCAATCACTCAAATTAGACAATAAAATCAAACACACCCCTCGATATTCCCCCGAACCTGCTGTACTATTTATCTAAGGCTGTTGCGGTTTTCGCGGCTGTGACCTTTGATACATTTTTGAAAGGAACTTTGAGCCGGTTTTTTTTATAGAAAAGACGCCGGAGTAAAAAGAATCAAGATGATCGCAATCATAGATTACAAAGCCGGAAATCTGGTCAGCGTGGAGCGGGCGGTGCGAGCCCTGGGTTTTGGCTGCCAGATCACCAGGGACCCTGGCCGGATTAAAACAGCCGAACGGGTTATCTTCCCCGGCGTGGGAGCGGCGGGTTCGGCCATGGCTGACCTCAAACGGACCGGGCTTGATAAGGTTTTGAAGTCCGTTTTTAAAAAAGGCACGCCGCTCCTGGGCATCTGTTTGGGAACCCAAATCATCCTTGAATTCAGCGATGAGGACGGCGGGACCGAATGTTTGGGGCTTCTGCCCGGGAAGGTCGAACGCTTCCCCGCGAACATGTCCGAAGCCGGACAGCGGCTCAAGGTCCCACACATGGGCTGGAACAGGATCAGCTTCGTAAGGGATCACCCGGTTTTTTCAGGGCTGGACCCTGAATACGAGTTCTATTTCGTGCATTCTTACTTTCCCGCTCCGTCTCAGGACCGCCATGTCATCGCTTTGACTGACTACGGCTTGTCTTTCGCCTCAATCGTTGCTCAGGACAACCTGGCGGCGGTGCAGTTTCATCTTGAAAAAAGCGGGCGGCCCGGATTAAAAATCCTGAAAAACTTCTGTGAATGGGACGGAAAAGATGCTTAGCCGAAGGATCATACCCTGCCTGGACGTCCGGGACGGCAAACTGACCAAAGGCGTCAAATTCAAAGGCAACGTGGATATCGGGGACCCGGTGGAAATGGCCCGCCTTTATTATGAGGCAGGCGCAGATGAACTCGTCTTTTATGATATTACCGCCTCCTCGGACCGGAGGGATATCATGATCGATGTCGTTAGACGCACCGCGGAAGAGATATTCATCCCCTTCTCAGTGGGCGGCGGCATACGAACCGTGGAAGACATGCGCGCTGTTCTGCTTGCCGGAGCGGAAAAGGTAAGCATCAACTCAGCCGCCATTAGGAACCCTGAGCTGATCAAGCAGGGCGCCCTGGCCTTTGGGAGCCAGTGCGTTGTCCTGGGCATGGACGTGCTCAGGGTTGAAAAAACCGAGCAAATCCCATCCGGATACGAGATGGTCATCCACGGCGGCCGAATACGAACCGGGACCGACGCGCTCTGGTGGGCCCAGGAAGCTGAAAGGCTTGGAGCCGGTGAGATATGCCTCAACTCCATAGACGCGGATGGGACCAAAGACGGTTATGAGATGAACCTGACTTATCTGATTTCCAGCAGTGTGGGCATTCCGGTAATTGCTTCAGGCGGGGCCGGAAGCCCGGAACATATCCGGGCTGTTCTCGTAGAAGCCAAAGCCGACGCGGCCCTGATCGCCTCAATTACCCACTACGGCGAATACACAATGGGGCAGATCAAGGAATACCTGGACCAACGCGGCGTCAAGACACGGAAGGCCTGGTAAAAGTTTTACTCACGGATCATATCCTGCAGGCTGCGCATTTTCTGGCGCGCGTCTTCCAAAAGAGACATCAGCTGCAGTGAATGGTTGGCGAAAATTGATCCGCGTGACCCGTTGAGAACCACCAGCGGTTCGAACTGCGATTCATCCAGCACTTCGATAACCCGATCCAAAAGCTCCTCAGCGTTTTTCACCTTAAAAATATTGTCGAAGTCATATTTCATGGCGATCATCATGTGCCTGATGCCATAGGCCACTCCCCGGGCAAAATAAAAATTATCATCGATCTTGGTCCTGGGAACCCTGGTGTGCACCCGCTGTTCCCCTTTGGTGAATTCATCTCCGGCGGTTTCCTCAGAAATGGTTTTGTTCTTTCTGCGGGGAGCGTTTGACAA
>JAFDLS010000178.1 GCA_019306365.1 Deltaproteobacteria bacterium | reverse complement strand
TAACTACAACCTTTTTTACCTGTGACTCATCCTTGGAAGCCGAAGTTGACCGTTTAAAATCAAACGGCATTTTCTCTAAAAAATCCGCTTTAACCAGCGCTGCTTCATCTGCGCCGACTTTAATCGCCAAGAGATTGTCAGCGATCGGGCGGGTGGAAAGCGTCAACTCTACCAAAATCTTTTTATTATCAAGCAGTTTGATCTCAACCTCGGGTTGGTCCAGGCCGTACTTTTTAATGGTTTCTTCGCTCGAATCAAGTTTTTTTACGTATTCCAGACCCTCAAGATCTATAAGGAAAGTCTCAATTTGACTGCCCTGGGGCCGTTTATCTCCACGAACCGAACATCCCAGCGGCTGAATTTCAGAATATGTTTATCTTTCAAATCTTCCGGTGTCTGATTCAAGGCTTTGAAGGCGTCCTCATCAATGAGCAGAACTTCCGGGCGTTCGCTGGTTTTAGCCCAATAACCGTCAATCACTTCCTCTTTTGATGGATTTTTTTCATCAACAGTCATCATCTTGGCCTGGCCCACGATTAGCTCCGCCACGACTTTGCCTTGACTCAGTACCTGCATCTTGATCTTCGGTTTATCAAAACCGCATCTGTCCTCACCTGTTTCAGCCGACTCGAATTTTTGAATATCTCCTTTTAGCCCAATTCGGAACAGCTTCTCAATTTTGGCGTCATCAGCCTGTCCCAGGTCCGGCTTGACAATCTTCCATTTAGACTCGCCGTCCTTTTTCAGCTCTCCCTCTTTTGGGATCAGAAAACGCAATCCGTCTATCTTGTCCCGGTCATAAAGAACCGTATTTTTGTCCCTGAACTCCAGCAAGCTTTTGGCCAGCGTTTTTTGAATGTGCGCCGGGATCGTGAAAACTTCCCTAGATAAGCCCAAACGGGCGTAATAAAAATCACCAAGAGGATTTTTACCGCCCACGTAAAGCGTGGGGGCCAAGGCGCCGGAATCCGCCATGAAGGTCAAGGCCTGCAGTGGTTTTTCCAGGCCGAATTCGGCCATCTTATCAGCGCCCGCCTCAAAGACCCGCTCCTTCTTCGCCTCTAAAACGCGGTCAACCACACTCCGGGCCTCCCAGGTCAAGGCGGGAGTCTCCACCGGCTTCGTGATCCGCCACTCATCCTCACCGCGACGAACCAGGTGGATTTCACCTGCCTTGTTTTTTAATTTAAACGCGGTTATCTCTTCGAATTCGAGGTCATAAAGTTTACTCTGCACCTCTTTGAACTCAGCCTCTTTACCTTTGAGATAAACCTCATAGAACAGGTAAAAACCGCCAAGAACGATAAAAATCAGGAAGTATATAATCAGTTGACGCGGTTTCATCAGCGGCCCCTCCGGCGTATTATAACCAGGACGCCGGTTATGAGAATGATTAAAGGCAAAACGACCACGGGCAGCCAGAAAACAATTCTCCCTTGCAGCGGCGAAAGAATAAGCGGATCTGATTTCGTCTCCTTGGGACGGATGGACACCAGGTCACCCTCATCAGCCAGCCAGCTTATGGCGCTGAAAAAAAGGTCGCCATTGCCTTGAACGTTCACGTAACTGTTGCTGACGAAATCAGAATCGCCAAAAACAATGAAACGCCCTTCTGGCACAGCTTGTTTTTCATCTGACTCCTTTTTTTCGCCCTCTCCCTCGTCTTTATCCCCGGCCTTTTCTTTTTCCCTCACCCCTTTCACCGTTCCGACTACAGAAACAGATATGGGTCCGGGCAGGTCTTCATCCTGGTTAAACCCGGCTTTGCCCTGCCGAAGCTCCTCAAAATTGGTCTCGCCCCAGGCATTGGTCGCGGTTTGAGCTAAACTCGCGACCGTAACGCCATCGTCCTTTTCCTCAATCACCGAAACAGACCTGGCCAGGGGGAAGAAGGAGGCCAGTGTAAAGTTCTTAGTTACTGGATGAGAGGCATACTGCAGGATGACCGGCATGGTGTAATCGGCCCCATAAATACGGCTTAATTGATCGATAATGATATCATCGCCCAGTTTAACCTTAAACCTGGTCATGAATTTCACCAGTTCCGGGCAAGTCTGCGGGTCGATCATGAAAATCACGTTGCCCCCTCTTTTAAGGTAACGCTCAATAGCTGCCAGTTCATTGGGGAAAAAGTCTTTCTGGGGCCCGGACACTACCAGAACCACTGCGTCCAGGGGGGCGTCCTCAACCTGCATCAAACTAAACTTTTTCAGCTCGTAATTTTGATCCTCCAGAGTCTTCACGACCGTACTGTAACCTTCACGGCCCATTTCCTCGATATCCTTTTCACCATGACCGGCAAGAAAATATATGCGCTTCTTGTCCGTTCGAACCAGCCTGATAATGGCATTGGTGAGCTGTTCTTCATTTAAGTTGAAAATTTGTTCATTTCGTCCGGCAGCTTCGACAACAATGGTTCCGTTACGGGTGACCTTGGCCGCCTTGACGCGGGCGGGCTCCCGATCCGGGTCAACCATCTCGTACTTAAATTTGGCCGAAGCATGGGCATACTGCTCAAAGATGTTTTTTACCCGGCCTTGACCGGGGCTGTTTTCCTGAAAAAACGCGGACGCCTTAACCGGCTCAGTAAGGTTTTTAAGCACCTTGATTGTTTGAGGCGCCAGGCTGAAGCGTTTGTTCTGGGTCAGGTCCCAGCGAGCGCTGTGACGCACAGTCAACACGCAAATAATAACGATAATCCCAAGAACTAAAATGACCGAAAGTATTGAACCGGCTCCATACCGGGTCTGACGGCTGAAGATGAAGTCTCGAATTTCCTTTACATTATAAACAATATAAACAACCACTCCGGCCGCGGCCAAAACCCAGGGGATGAGATAAGCGGCCAGGTGTTCCGGGACAAGAACGTAAGCCGCCGCTCCAACCAGCGCCAGAAGAATGGCGATCAATCCTATGTAACGAGATATGTCTCTCATTTCAGCCTCTCCACCGTTTTGATTCCAGTACACGCAACGTCAGGAACAGGAAGAAAAAGATAAAACACAAGTAGTAGGCCAGATCGGCCGTGTCAAGAAGGCCTCTGGAAAAATTGTTAAAATGCTTGATCAGGGAAAGATACTCGAAAACCTTGCCTAACTGCGGACCGACCATTGAAGAGGTCCAGCTCAAAAGCCAGAGAATAAGGAGAAGACCAAAGCTGACTACCGAAGCCACAATCTGGTTTTCCGTCATGGCCGAAACCAGGATCCCCAGGGCCAAAAAAGCCGCGCCCATCAGAAAAAGGCCAAGGTAACCGGCCAGCACCACATCAGGGATACTCTTGCCGAAAAACAGCAGGATGATCAGGTAGACGCCGGTCAGCCCGACCATGACCGCAAACACCCCCAAGGCCGCGAAGTACTTGCCAAGGAGCACTTCCACGTCTCTTAAAGGATACGTAAAAAGCAGTTCATAGGTACCGGTCTTTTTCTCCTCCGCGAAAAGGCGCATCGTCAATGCGGGAAGCATGAGAAGCATGACCACGCTTATATTTCCGAAAAGCGGGTTCATAACGATATCAGACAGATTCACCTTGTAAATCTGTGGATTCTGAGAAGCCTGAAAACTCAGCATGGAGTAGTAGGATATGCCGGTGAAAAAGAAATACCCGGCGGTTACCAGAAAAATAATCATCACGGCATACGCGATGGGAGAAGTGAAATAGACCTTGAATTCGCGCTTGAAAACAGCCCAGAAGTTACTCATCAGAAACATCCTCCCTGCTTACGGTCTCTGCCTCCTCACTTTCCTGAGTCACCAGATTGATAAAAATATCCTCTAAAGTCGCGGCGATGGGAGTTAATTCATAAAGGTCCCAGCCCGCCTCGATAACAGCGGAAGCCAGACGCGGCTGGATTTCCTCTTTGGGTTCAATCTCGATAACGAAGCTCCCCTGGCCATCGCTTTCTCCCAGACTGATAACCCCATCCACTTGAGCCAGTTTGGCACGAACATCCTCGGCCGGACCGCCGGTTCTTAGTCGTATTCTGCCGCTTCCGGAAAGCTCGGAACTCAGGTTTTCCGGGCTATCTACAGCCACCACCCTGCCCTGGTTAATGATGACGATCCGCTCACAGATCATGGACACCTCAGGCAGGATGTGTGTTGAAAGAATGATCGTTTTTTCCCCGGCATAGCTCCTGATCAAATTCCTGATATCAAAGATCTGCTTCGGGTCCAACCCGATTGTCGGTTCATCGAGGATAAGCAGCTCCGGGTCGCCGATCAAAGCCTGAGCCAGGCCCACTCGCTGGCGGAAGCCCTTGGAAATATTTCTTATAAAGCGCTTTATAACCGGTTCGAGCCCGCAGGTTTCAACGACCTGACCCACGGCCTTTTTACGCTGGGATCTGTCCAGGCCCTTCACTTCTGCCACAAATTTAAGATAATCCTCAACGATCATCTCTTTATACAAAGGCACGTTTTCTGGCAGGTAGCCAATCTTCTTCCGAACCTCAAGAGACTTCTCAAAGACGTCCAAACCGCCGATTCGGGCGGATCCGCTGGTGGGCGGGAAGAACCCGGTCAGGATACGCATGGTCGTTGTTTTACCAGCGCCGTTTGGTCCGAGAAAGCCCAGAATCTCCCCTTTGCCAACCTGAAAAGTGACATCCCGCACCGCTGGGACGGGGCCGAAAAATTTAGAAATATGATCAACTTCAATCATGCCGGCTCCACGTTAAACATTGCTAATGAGTGTCAACAAAAAACTTAAAAACCTTTTATTGTTCAAAGCAAAGTCATCTATCACATTTTTGATTCTTATGTAAAGACAAATATAACCTAATTTAAACGCACCTATTAATCTTGTAAATCCGTAACGGATTTTGTTATAAGGGATAAGCATTTTTTTCAAAATTTCAAGACCAGGGCTTATTTTTTTACTGAGGTGAATACTCTTGCTTTCTCAAGTGACCAGCGGCGCGCTCTTAGGTATCGAAGCCTATCTTGTTGAGGTTCAAGTTGACCTGGCCAGAGGTCTTCCTTATTTCACCACCGTCGGCCTCCCGGAAGGGGCGGTCAAAGAGAGTAAAGACCGGGTTAAATCCGCGCTTAAAAACTGCGGCTATACCTTTCCAAGAGAAAGGGTTACTGTTAACCTGGCCCCGGCGGACATTAAAAAAACCGGGACGGCATTCGACCTGCCCATCGCAGTCGGCCTGTTGGCCGCCCAGGGGTTGATAGAGCCGGACAGGCTTTCCGAATATCTTCTTATGGGTGAACTCTCACTCGACGGCCGGCTGCGCCCTATCAACGGGGCCTTATCCCTGGCCATGGCGGTTCGAGACGGGGGCCTTAAAGGAATCATCCTGCCCGAGGAAAACGCCCCCGAAGCGGCGGTAGTGGAGCAGATTGAGGTTCTCCCCGCCCCTCATTTACCGGCGGTAATGGAGTTCCTGGCCGGTAATGGGAACCTGACACCCTATAAAGCCGATCTGAACTCCCTCTTCAACCAGAAAGCGGTCAAAGGGCTGAACCTCCATGATGTGCGCGGCCAGGAACATGTCACAACATGATCATGATTGGCCCTCCCGGCTCAGGTAAGTCCATGCTGGCACAGCGTTTTCCGACTATCCTGCCTCCCCTTAGCTTCAATGAGGCCCTGGAAACAACCAGGATATACAGCGCGGTGGGGCTTGTGCCGTCTCAGGAAGCCCTGCTGACCACCCGCCCCTTTCGCGCGCCTCACCACACCATCTCAGACGCCGGGCTCATCGGCGGGGGGCAGATACCCAGGCCGGGGGAGGTTTCCCTGGCTCATCACGGGGTCCTTTTCTTAGATGAACTGCCTGAGTTCAAGAAAAACGTGCTCGAGGTCATGCGTCAGCCCCTGGAAGACGGAAAGGTAACCATCTCCCGCGCCACCATGTCGCTCACCTTCCCGGCGCGCTTCATGCTCATCGCGGCCATGAACCCCTGCCCGTGCGGCTACAGCAGCGACCCGGTCAAGGAATGCACCTGCTCGCAGACGCAAATACAGAGATACCGCGCCCACATCTCCGGCCCTCTCTTAGACCGCATCGACCTTCACGTTGAAGTCCCGGCGGTCAAATACAAGGAACTGGGCACCGAAACCTCGGGCGAGTCATCCGATATCAGAAAGATTATGGGTAACCGCCTGGCTAAAGCCGGACTCTACACCAACGCACAGATGGAGAACGCTCACCTGCGCCAATTCTGTCAGCTTGACCGCGAAAGCCGGACTCTCTTAGAAACCGCCATGGAGCGCCTCGGCCTGTCAGCCCGGGCCTACACCCGCGTTATCAAACTGGCGCGCACTATAGCCGACCTGGAAGGGGTGCAGAATATCGCCTCACACCATATCAGTGAGGCTATCGGGTACCGCAGCCTGGATAGAAGAAGCGGATGGTAAAAGTTGACAAAGGATATGATTTTTTATTCGGCGCGCAAAGCGCGAGAGGGATGGATCAGGCTGTTATTCATCCAAATAAGTCCGCCGGGTTGGTTATAAAATGACTTTCGGGAGAGACTTCTTGTTGCTTCGCAACCCAGACAGACGAGCTGTCTGGGCTAGCCGCGATATTTTAGGGATCCCTTTCTTGAATAAATAAAAGGAGAAAAAATATGAGAGATAAACTTGAACAAAGATGTTTAAAAAGTGGAAATGTTCTCTTTAATAAGATATTGCTTTGCTAATCGGGGGACACCATACCTCTAATCGGGGGACACCATACCTAATTCAACAATTATAGATTTACAGCTAACAACCCCGTAATAGGTATGGTGTCCCCCGATTCTGCAAGCCAATTCCGCCGCCGCCAAAAAGCGGCGCGGCTGATCGGCAACGTTAGCTGAAAGCAAGAACAATGTGCAAAACTGAGAAGGAATACTTGAAAAATCTTTACAACCACGCGAGAGAAACACGTGAATTTTTTAGCAACAAAACAAAACCTGAAAGGGAACGCGCAGTGTGTCGCGCATTTCTGCGAACCATTGGCGTAACTTTCAAGGAATGCGAGTTGATAGCGCCTGCAGTTGAACCAGCTGATGTTGCCTTTCGAACGGCCAGATTCCAAATCAGGGAGCTACTTGAGCCAGAAAGACGAAGAGGCGATGACTGGAAAAAGAAGGAACAGAATTATTCTGAGGCCGAATCGCTGGAAAAATTAGAAGAAGAAAAAATAAAAGAATTATTATTGGAGCCATATTCGCCACCAAAGCCTGTAAACATCGAGACACTTTTTCCAAAAATAGTCGAAGCGTTGTCAGAAAAATCCCGTAAATATGGAACAGGGTGTAAAAACATCGATGCGTTAGTCTATGTCAATAGAGAAGATCTATATTTAAAACCTGATTCTAACATACCTAACATAGCAAAACTACAGTCTCAAGGGTGGAGATCCGTTTCATTTTTGTTTCCACCCTATGGAGTTGTACTCTATTCAACTGTTAAGGCTCCAGATTTTCTCAATTCAATAAAACCTGGGCAATATATGAAATGGAGCGACATTGAGACACTCTTCAGTGCCGGGTCATAGAAACCAACTCCTTGATGAAATTAGCTTGGGGGAATCCGATAACAAATGATGTTATTAAATACGTGGTCCCTTATTGGAATAGTAATGCTGTTATTTTCAGCATTTTTTG
>JAFDLS010000017.1 GCA_019306365.1 Deltaproteobacteria bacterium | reverse complement strand
GCGCAGATGAAGCAGCGCTGGTTAAAGCGGATTTTTTAGAGAAAATGCCGTTTGATTTTAAACGGTCAACTTCGGCTTCCAAGGATGAGTCACAGGTAAAAAAGGTTGTAGTTAAATAAAATTGAGTTAAAATTTTTTAAATATGATAAATTAAAAAGTTAAGTATTAGTTGTAATGTTACTTATAAAAAGGAGCAAGATTAAATTATGGCCAGGGTAACTATTGAGGATTGTTTAGAAAAGGTGGATAATCGTTTTTCACTCGTCCATCTGGCCGCACACCGCGTTCGTCAAATTAGGGCCGGTTCTCCGGTTATGTCCGATCGTGATAACAGGGACGTGGTTTTGGCTCTGCGTGAGATAGCCAGTTCGGCGATCACATCGGAAAATATTGATGAGTATGATCGCCAGGACCATGATGAACTTCAGCTTTCCGCTGAAGAAGAAGAGATAGGAAACGAAATTGATTAAAAAGACCTGTGTCTTTGTTCAGGGGTTGAATTTAAAGTAAGGTAAAGAGATACAAGTGAATAAGCCAGACTACTACGATGTTTTAGGTGTCGATCGTAATGCCGAAAGCAAAGAGATTAAAAAGGCATATCGGAAACTGGCCCTGAAATATCATCCAGATCGGAACCAGGGTGACAGGGAGGCCGAAGAGAGGTTCAAAGAGGCGGCCGAAGCGTATGAAGTTCTTCACGACCAGGAGAAACGGCAGATTTATGATCAATTTGGTCATGAAGGGCTCCAGGGGACCGGTTTTAACGGTTTTCATGGCTTTGAGGATATTTCTAAAAGCTTTTCAGACATTTTCGATGATTTTTTCGGTATGGGTCGGCGGCGATCGCAGTCTTGGACCACTCCGGGCCGTGATTTGCGTTATGATTTGGAAATAGAATTCGCTGAAGCCGCTACCGGAAAAGAGATGGAATTGAATATACCCCGGCTGGAAACATGTGAAACCTGCAACGGTTCTGGCGCCAGTTCCGGTACCGGGCCTCAAACCTGCCCCACCTGTCAGGGAATGGGCCAGGTTTATCAAACCAGGGGATTTTTCAGATTGTCAACGACATGTCCTGAATGCGGCGGACAGGGTAAGGTAATCATCGACCCATGTCCTGATTGTCATGGTAAAGGACGGGTTGAAAAAGAAAAAACCGTATCACTTCGTATCCCGCCAGGCGTAGATACTGGATCACGGCTTCGACTGCGGGGAGAAGGTGAGGCTGGTCTTCAGGGCGGCCCAAGAGGTGACCTTTATGTGGTGATTCACGTCCGGCCGCATGAATTTTTTGAACGAGAGGGCGATCACATTTTTTGCCGTATTCCCATCTCCATGGTAGACGCTGTGCTTGGAGCTGAAATCGAGGTGCCCACGCTTAATGGTGATCAAATTTTGGTCATCCCCAAGGGTACGCAAAATGGCAGGGTCCTTCGTTTCAAAGGAGCGGGATTTCCTAACCTGCGAGGCAAGAGACAGGGCGATCAGGTTATGGAAATCAAAGTTTTGATTCCAACTGACCTGACCAGGGGCCAGGAAGAATTGCTAAAGGAATTTGCTCTGCTGGAGGAAGAAAAGAGGAAAAAATCCTGGATGAGCAAGGCTGCGGAGAAGGTAAAGGAGGCGCTTGCTTGAGTATAAATGATCAAAAAAATCCTCTCAATGAATCAAAACTCTCTCATGTCGATCAAATCGGGCGTGTTAAGATGGTCGATATAGGAGAAAAGGATATTACGGCCCGTAGGGCCAGGGCTGGTGGTTCGGTTTTGATGTCAGAGGCGACCTTAAAATTGATTATTGAGAACAACCTGAAGAAAGGCGACGTGCTTGCCGTGGCTCAGGTGGCCGGTATCATGGCCGCCAAGCGTACTTCGGAAATCATCCCTTTGTGCCACCCGCTTAACTTATCCCATATCAAGGTTGAGATAGAGCCTCGGCCGGGTGAGGGCCGGGTGGATATCACGGCCGACGTTCGGCTTGAGGGCCGGACCGGTGTTGAAATGGAGGCCTTGACTGCGGTTTCCGCCGCCGCCTTGACTGTTTATGACATGGTCAAGGCTGTGGAGAAGGATCTGGTTATCACTGATATTTTACTGATGGAAAAGTCAGGGGGCAGAAGCGGAACGTGGAAACGCCCTTGATTTTTTTTATTTACCTTGATAGTGAATCCGGGTTATAACCCTCATTTATGATTTGAACCTTATTGGGCTATCTGGCTAGAAATTGGAATATTAGAGGAGTATTTGGGAGGGTTCAAAATTGAATCAAAAGAAAATTGATTATTTCAAGGACCTGCTAAACGGTCGTGTTAATGAGCTTCTGGGTCAAGCTGATGCTACGGTTGTTAATATGACTGATGCCGGGGATAATTTTCCCGACCCGGCCGACCGAGCTTCGTTGGAGTCCGACCGCAGCTTCACTTTGCGCATTCGTGATCGGGAGCGCAAGCTTATCAATAAGATTCAAGAAGCGCTTCAACGCATTGAGGATGGAACTTTTGGGATTTGTGAAAGCTGCGGCGAGGATATAGAATTAAAGCGCATGGAAGCCCGCCCAGTTACAACCTTATGTATCAAATGCAAGACCCGGCAGGAAATATCGGAAAAATCCCGCGGACTATAAAATTCACAACAAAGGGTCTGAATTTTTGATTCACGAGATCTCCAGGGAGGTCTCTTTTTTTAATAACACCTGAAGCGAGGCCTCTGCAAAACCAGTAATTTTGTTGAAATCGCGGAAGGCGAAAAATTAACCCGCAGGAATATTACCAAGTTTTTCGAGGACTTAATTTTTTAGATTGACATATACCGCTGCAGCGTCAGCGAAGCGGCGCTCAATACCGCTCAGCGTCAGCGAAGCGGCGCTCATGAGTTCGGCTAAAGGACGAAGTTTTGCAGAGGTCTTAGACGGTGGAAATCCCGCTGTTCTTACTGTACCAGCTTACCTATAACTAACTTTTATCCCAAAATAATTAAATAACTGAAAGGCTAAGACAAACCCTGCCTTCAATCGGAACGGACTTTTGATAATCACTCTATAGTAATTGCCAGAATTACATTCCATTTGATTACCAGGGGAACTCAAGGTACAGCCAACAGCTGAGATTATACAACAAATGGCAATTACATGCTGTTTTGGCGTTTGTCATATGACAGCTTATGACATTGACCGAAAATAAACCTTCTCCCACCTCAAAGCCAAATAGAACGTATTTGTGACAAACGCTTTAATAAGTGAACGTACATAATTCCCACATATTTTGACGTATTAAAAATGGTCCCGCGAATCCAGCTTGACTTCCAGGGAGAAAACCGTGCTATAGTCAGCTTGATTATTTGACGAGGTGAGAGTCGCCAAGTGGAATGGACAATCGAACAGGCTGATCCTGAAATAGCTTCAAAACTGGCTCATGAGCTGGATATATCTCCTTTGTTGGCCTCCATACTGATCAGCCGGGGAATGAATGAATCGAAGGAGGGTTCGGCCTTTCTGCATCCGAGCTTGAAGGACCTGCCCGATCCTTATCTTTTGCCTGATCTGGATAAAGCGGTCGAACGGCTGCTTCAGGCGCTGGGGAAGGGTGAACTGATAACGATTTACGGCGATTACGATGCCGATGGTCTGACCTCCACGGCGCTCCTCGCGGATTTCCTCCAGAAACTTGGAGCGAACGTCCATACCTACATCCCTCACCGGCTTGATGAGGGGTACGGCCTCCATATTAAATCGGTCGAGGCCCTGGCTGAAAAAGGGGCCAGGCTGATAGTGACCGTGGATTGCGGTGTGTCTGACTATGAACCTGTGAATCGTGCCAAGGAATTGGGGCTGGACGTTATCATAACGGATCACCACAGACTTCCGGATTATCTGCCAAATGCCAGCGCAATCGTCAACCCAAAGCGCCGGGATTCCCGCTTCCCCCAGGCTGATTTGGCCGGGGTGGGTGTGGCCTTTTTCCTGGCCGGAGGATTAAGGAAAACTATAAGGGATAAAGGCCTTATTTCAGCTGCCGGTCTCCCGGAACTTACCTCCTATCTGGGTTTAGTAACCCTGGGAACCGTGGCCGACATGGTGCCTTTAACCAGGATCAATCGTATTCTCGTCAGTGAAGGCCTTAAGCACTTGAGCGACCCGGTCTGGCCCGGTTTAGCGGCCTTGAAACAGGTCAGCGATTTAAATCCAAACCATCTCGTGACGGCCAGAGACGTCGGATTCAGGCTTGCGCCTCGCCTGAATGCCACGGGACGTTTGGATTCACCCAAGCCTGGCCTTGATCTCCTTTTGACCCGGGATCCTGATCGAGCCCAGGACCTGGCGGCCATCCTGGATGAACACAACACCAAAAGAAAGCAGCTTCAGGAACAGGTTGTACGCCAGGCCAGGGATATCCTCGATGACACGTCTGACGCGTGTAATTTTATTGTTCTGGCTCATAAGGGCTGGCATCGCGGCGTGCTCGGTATCGCGGCCTCCAAGCTTTCCGAGATCTACCATAAGCCTGCTATTCTTCTTTCTGTTAAAGACGGTCTGGCGCTGGGATCGGGACGGTCAGTCGAAGGTTTCAGCCTTTATGAAGCCCTGAATCAGTGTCAAACCATGCTGGAGCATTTCGGGGGGCATGACCAGGCCGCCGGTTTGGGTTTGGCCGAGGAGAATATTCCGGAACTGGCGCTGGCGCTGGGAGAGATCGCTGTCAGGGAAATTGGCGAGGAATTTGAACAACCGGCGCTGCGTGTCGCGGCCGAAGTGGGCCTGGAGGAATTGAATCAGGGTTTAATTCTTCAGCTTATGAGACTGGCTCCCTTTGGTATGGGAAACCCAGAGCCGATCCTGGCCGTTAGCAAACTAAAAGTCCTGTCCTGCTCGATCGTCGGCCAGAACCATCTGAAACTCCGCTTGAAAAGAAAAGGCCGGATCCTGGATACGATCGGGTTCGGTCTGGGCGATCTCTTACCCGACCTGGGACCACGCATTTCAGCGGCCATACGGCCTCTTATTTCGATCTATCGCGGCCAGACCACTTACGGTTGGCAAGTTATTGATATAAAAAAATAATTTTCTTAATTGAGATTTGACCTTAACGATAACGCGAGGGAGGTTTCTTTTGAGTGAAGAATTCCAAAAGGGAATCCTTGGACGTACCGGGCTGGAAGTGGGTCGTTTGGGCGTCGCCGCAAGCTATGGCGCTCCAGTTGAAGCATTCGAGGAGGCCTTTGAAAAGGGCTGTAATTATTTCTATTTAGGCTCCGGCCGGCACCGTTCCGGCATGAAACAGGCCATCCGAAATATTTGCGGACAGGGGCAGCGGGACAGGTTGGTGATCTCCATGCACACCTATGCCCGGTACGGTTCGTTGGCGGAATCTCTCTTGAAGAGGAGACTTCGGTCACTGGGTCTGGACCGGGCCGATATCCTGCTTCTGGGCTGGCACAACCGGCGACCCTCTCCAAGGCTCCTGGACCGAGCCCTGGCCCTCAAAGAAAAAGGATTATTCAGATTTCTTGGCATGTCCGGCCACAATCGGCCCCTGTTCCCAAAAATGGCTGAGAAAGAATGGTTCGACCTGTTTCACATACGATACAACGCCGCCCACCGGGGAGCGGAAACAGATGCCTTTCCTTACCTGATAGGAGATAGACGGCCGGGCATAGTTACCTATACGGCCACCAGGTGGGGGCAACTTTTAAAACAAAAAAATATGCCTGCCAATGAGTCCGCTCTCAAGTCCAGCGACTGTTACAGGTTTGTTCTATCTAATCTGAACGTGGATGTGTGTCTGAGCGGTCCTAAGAATGTCAGCCAGATGAGGGAAGCCCTGTCAGCTTTGGAGCTTGGACCTCTTGGGGATGAGGATATGACGCGCATAAAAATGATTGGAGACTACGTTCATCGCAGAACTGGAAGTTTTTTTGGATAAATCTACGAATCGAAGGCAATCGTTTCTTAACATGAGACCTCTGCAAAGTTTCGTCCTTTAGCTGACCTCATGAGCGCCGCTTCGCTAACGCTGCAGCGGCATATGTCAGGCTCAAGTTTAAGTTCTCGAAATATTGGTAATATTCCTGCGGGTTAAATTTTCACCTTCCGCGATTTCAACAAAATTACTGGTTTTGCAGAGGTCTCTTATGACAAGCGCTTTAATTCGATAACCTTTAAGGGGTTACCTTTTTTATATACTTGAGAAACTCATCGCCTTGAGTCAGTACCATGGTGGTATCAGATTCCAGGGCCTTCCTGTAAGCTTCCAGAGAACGCGTGAAATCGTAGAATTCCTCATCCTTATTATACGCTTCAGCGTAAATGCGCGTCGCCTTCGCATCGCCTTCACCTTTCAGGGTTTGGCTCTTGCGGTAGGCCTCGGCCAGGATAACGGTTTGTTCTCTATCAGCGGCCGCCTTGACTTTGATTGATGCCTCCTGACCTTCAGATCGATATTTTTTGGCCTGGCGTTCGCGCTCGGCGCGCATCCGGCCAAAAACAGCCCGTTCGTTTTCCTGCGGCAAATCGGCCCGTTTGATTCGTACGTCTTTTACGCTAATTCCGTATTCCTTAGCCTTGGTGTTCGAGCGCTCAGTAACCTTGGCCATGATATCAGCGCGAACCTTGGTGATGATATCAATCATGATATGCCGGCCTAATTCAACCCTGAGTTCAGCGTAAATAATGTCGTCAAGGCGAGCCAGAGCGCCCTGTACGTTGCGCACGGTTTTATAAAACTGCAGCGGATCAATAATTTCCCACTTGGCATAGTTATCCACCACCAGATTCTTTTTATCGGCCGTTAAAATCTCGGCCGGTGCCGCGTCATAATCCAGGAGACGGCTTTCAAAGAATTTAACCTCCTGGATAAAAGGAATCTTCAAGTGGAGACCCGGACCCTTGATACCGCCGGTCGGCTTGCCTAACTGAAGGATAATGGCCTGTTTGGTCTCATCCACGGTGTAAAAGATCGCGCTGACAGCAATGAGGGCCACCACGATAATAACTACGATTATTCCGAATTTTTTACCCATTTCTTTACCCTCGAATGAAATTAAGATCCTGGTTGTTTGCTTGTTTGTCCTAGCTGGCCGCCGCCTATGGATTGCAGGGGAAGGAGAGGCAGGACGCCTGTCGCGCCATCGGATAGAATGAATTTATGCGACTCGGCCAGGATTTTTTCCATTGTTTCAAGATAAAGCCTTTTTCGGGTTACATGTTTGGCCTTCTGATACTCTTTGAGCAGGGAGAGAAAGCGGGAGGCGTCGCCTTGAGCGCGCTTTATTTTTGACTCCTTATACGCTTTGGCCTGCTGAACTATCTCGGCTGCCTTACCTTTCGCTTTGGGAATAAGATCATTGGCGTATCCTTCTGCTTCGTTAATATAACGATTTTGGTCTTCTCGGGCAGAGGCCACGTCCTTAAAAGCCGCGATAACCTGTTCCGGAGGCTGAACCTTCTGAAGCTGCACCGCTACGACTTCCAGACCGGATTCATAATTATCAAGTATTTTTTGTAAAGACAATTTGGTGTCCTGTTGAATACGGAATTTACCTGCGGTAAGCACGTCATCAATCTTACCGTTGCCTATAACCTCTCGCATGGCCGCTTCTGTAGCGTCTTTGATCGTTTTGACCGGGTCCTCTATTCTGAACAGGTAATTGGTCGGGTGTTTGATCAGATACTGCACGATAAACTGGATATCAACGATATTTTCGTCACCGGTCAGCATCAGCGCCTCAACCGGAACAGGGCGGTACCTGGGGGGAGGGCCCGGATGTATGGTTCGATAACCAATCTCAAAACGGCGAACCTGAGTCACTTTAGGTTTCATCACCGTTTCAATGGGGTATGGGAAGTGGTAATGAGGTCCGGGTCCGGTTTCTGTCGTGTACTTGCCGAATCGTTTGACCACTCCCAACTGGTCCGGGGCAACGATGTAAATCCCTGACAGAAGCCAGATAAGAATTACAATAACCACAATAATATAAACGGAAGGCAGCTTTTTCCCAATGCGTTTGAAATCAGCCACTACCTTGTCCAGGTCTGGCGAACCCTGTCCTTCTTTTTGCCATTTTTCCCAATCCATGGGCATGACTTCACCTTTTCCTTTTGCATGTTTGAGAGATAAAATATTACTCCCACGCCCGGCAACCATTACCGGGCTCAATCTTTTGATAAATTATAAAATTTATTAATAGTGTAGTTCATATGCCAAGTCAAGTTTTTTTGAATTTTTATTGTTTATGCGTTAAGTTTTTACGCGTTTTGCGATTTTACGAACCCGCTCCATGATCTCATCCAGATTCATGGTGGAAAGCCGGCCGTTTTCGACCAGGATTTTTCCGCCCACTAAAACGGTGCTGACTTCATGCCCGGAAACGGCGTAAACCAGGTGAGAGAACGGATTGTACATCGGTTTGAGGTTAGGGTGGTTGAGATCCAATAAAATTATATCGGCCTCACAACCGGTAGTCAAGGTTCCAGTTTGCCCGGCCAGGTTAAGGGCCCGCGCGCCTCCTGATACAGCTGCCATCAGAATCTGGGCGGCAGGCAGGGTAGTGGGGTCCTTTGAGGCCGCTTTATGCATCAGCGCCGCTGACCGGATCTCACCAAAAAGATTGAGATCATTATTACTGGCCGCGCCGTCAGTACCCAGTGCGACGCGCATCCCTCTTTGCAGCATGTCAGGCAGCCGAGCTAAACCGGAGGCCAGTTTCATATTGCTTTCCGGGCAGACGACAATGGGTACGTTTCTTTCGGCCAGAAGATCCATCTCCTCATCATCAAGGTGAATGCAGTGCACCGCCAGGGTGGATTCATCCAGAAGCCCGAGCGAATCGAGGTAACGGGTTGGGGTAAGCCCGTTTTCCGATTTCATTTGCTGAACCTCGTTTACGGTCTCCGCCAAATGAATCTGAAGGAACACCCCGGTTTCCCTGGCCAATTCCTTGCTCGAAACAAGTGTCGAAGACGAGCAAGTATAAGGAGAATGGCAAAAAACCGAGGGTGTAAGCAAGTCAGAAACTCCCTGCCAGCGCTCAATGAACTCCCTGGCCGCCGCCACATTTTTCGAAGGGTCGGGCACGCCTGGCGCCGGGAAGTCTATGACACCCTGTCCCAGGACCGCGCGCAGGCCCGCTTCGTGAAACGCCCGGGCGGCGTGGTCTTCCAAAAAATATCCATCCACTACGCAGGTTGTTCCGGACAGAAGCATTTCCGCCGCCGCCAGCTTGGTTCCCCAATAAACCAATTCTTCATTTACATGCGCGGCTTCAGCCGGAAAGATGTGCTCATTGAGCCAGGTGTCTAAAGGCAGGTCGTCAGCCAGGCCTCGAAAGACAGTCATGGGTGAGTGGGTGTGCGCGTTTACCAGGCCGGGCATAACAAGGGAGGCGTCGGCGCTGATGGTTTTTTTCGCCCGCACTTCTTCCTTGAGATCGGACATGGACCCAACGCCAATAATGATTCCGCCGCTAATGGCCACGTAGCCCCTGGCAATAGGCGCGGCTTCGGGTTCGAGCGTCAGGATCAGGCCGTCTTTGATGAGAATATCAAGTTCTTGGTTCATTCACAGATACCCCGGAATTTATCCTTGAAAAGCAAGGAATGTCAGTTCGTTGATTTTATTGTTATCACTGGCCGTTAACGCTGTCCATAGCGTTGAAAATCTTATAGGAGACCTCTGCAAAATTTCGTCCTTTAGCCGAAACTCATGAGGGCCGCTTCGCTGACGCTGCAGCGGTATATGTCAGTCTCAAATTTAAGTCCTCGAAATATAAGTAATATTTCTGCGGGTTAATTTTTCGCCTTCCGCGATTTAAACAAAATTACTGGTTTTGCAGAGGTCTCTATAGTTCTTTTATATCACTTTCGGTGTGTGATTTTCGTTTTTTATTGACGGCTTCAGCCATGATTATTGAGATTTCGGCCATTTTTTCATAGATCGCTTCCAGGTCCAAGGTTGTGAGACGCCGGTTTTCCATCAGGATCTGCCCATTGACCACTGAGTGGATCACATCCGCGCCCGAGGCGGTATAAACAAGATGACTGTTTGGGTTATACAACGGTGTCAGGTGTGGTTGGTTTAAATCAAGAACGATTAAATCAGCCAGGTATCCGGGAGCCAGGCAGCCGACCCTGTTTCCCATTCCAAGAACCCGCGCTCCGTCGGTGGTAGCCATGTTAAGGACCGTGGCCGCGTTCATAACAGTTGGGTCGAGCTTGAAAGATTTGTGCAGCTTGGCTGTGATATCCATCTCGCTAAACATGTCCAGGTGGTTATTCGAGGCGGCGCCGTCCGTTCCTAAACCCACGGACACTCCAGCCTCCAGCAGTTCCGGCACAGGAGATATGCCTGAAGCAAGCTTCATGTTACTGCTCGGGTTGTGGACAACCTTAACCCCCCTTTCAGACAGGAGATCGATTTCGTCTTCTTCCAAAGCAACGCAATGATCGGCGATAAGCCTGGATGAAAGCAGACCCAGGTTGTCCAGGTGATGAACCGGAGTGGCTCCGTACTGACTTTGAATATTGGCCACCTCGTCTTTTGTCTCAGAAACATGAATGATCAAAGGCGTTTTTTTCTGAAACGCCAGTTCCTGGCAGGCCTTGAGAAAATCTGGTGAACAGGTGTAAAGAGTATGCGGTTCGACAGCGATACTTATGCGGTCATGACCCTGCCATTGATCAATCAGATTTGCCGTAAACTTCAGCCCTTCTTCGGCCGGGCCGTAATTTGGGGAAGGGAAGTCATAGAGGACTTCGCCCAATAAGGCCCTTAAACCGGCTTTTTCAACAGCCCGGGCAACCTCGTGTTCGAAAAGGTACATATCGCAGAAAAAGGTGGTCCCGGAAAGAATCATCTCCGCGCATCCCAGCATGGCCCCCCAGTATACGATTTCTGAGGTTAATTTTGTTTCAGCCGGGAAAATAGCTTCGTTGAGCCAGGTTTCCAGGGGAAGGTCATCCGCCAGACCTCGAAAGCAGGTCATGGGAACATGGGTGTGCGCGTTAATCAGTCCGGGCATGACGAGGGTGCCGGTCCCTGTTAAAACGCGGGCGCTGTTTCCATAATCAGCCATAATTTCATCCCGAGATCCAACAGCCGTGATCCTGGATCCGGTGACAGCCACAGCTCCATGCTCAATAATTTCTCCAGATCCGTTTTGGGTGATGATTGTATCACCTGTAATTATCAAGTCAGCCATCGTATCGTTCCCCTTGAATATATAAGACTTATAAGTGTGTCTGGCGTCTTGCCAGGCTTTTTGTTCAATCTTCGCTGTGGCGTCTTAACAGCATTATCCTTTGATCAAGCAGTTTGTTTCCCGGCCTCAAATATAACCACTTTTATTTTCCAATCTTTCTCTGGCTTGATTTTGGCCTTCCTCGATCTCGGCCAAGTTGCTTTTTTTGCAGAATTTGTAGTATAGACCTTTTTTCTCTCATTTCAAGGCATTGAGTTTTTTTAGTGATATTTTCGATTTTTTTTGCATGAAAAGTGTTGACAACGGCTTAGAGTTGCTATAATAGCACTACTCTCCAATTAGGATTTGGTTCCTATTGGGGAGGGGTTGTATCATGGGCCTTAAAAGACTGATTTTAAGTGCCTGGCTTGCTGGAATTATCGCTTTACCGATTGTTTCACTGGAAGCGCGACAGTCGTTCAAACCGGCTGATTCAAACTCCATGGAGTCCTTAGAGGCTGTTAGTAAGACTTTTTCTGTTCCTGAACCTGTATCATCGCTGACGATTATAGTTGATCTTGTAGCTCGAAACCTTTCAGAGCCGGTAGACGGAAAAGCCGTTTCGCTCAGGTACGAAAGACATATCGAGAAGGTTGCCGAAGCTCATGGTGTTCCACCGGCTTTGGTCATGGCTGTGATCCACGCTGAATCGGGTTTTAATCCGCGAGCTGTTTCACCCAAGGGTGCCGTGGGTTTGATGCAGGTAATGCCCGCTACGTCTGACATGGTCGGAATAGAAGACCCGTTTGATCCTAACGATAATATTCGTGCTGGTGTCAGGTATCTAAAAGATTTGCTCAAGATGTTCGACGGTAATGAGACTCTGGCTGTGGCGGCCTATAACTCCGGTCCCAATAAAGTAAAAAAATACGGCGGAGTGCCTCCATTTAAGGAGACGCGTATTTATATCGAACGAGTCCTGATGTATTACCGCTCTTACCTTAATTTATAGCTGGCGCTTTCAATTTTATTTATTTCCGTAAAATTTTTTATATTATAAATGGGTCTCTTTTTCTTGAATTGGAATCAGGTCTAATGTTAGTCTGATTTTATTCAAAGCTTTTTTCTTTGAGAGGCGGTAAATGCAGGTACAGAAGTTCATGAACCGTGAGGTGTTCACCGTTCCAGTGACGGCCAGCATCGAGGAAGCGGCGGCTTTAATAAAGGAGCACGACATCAGACACCTGCCTGTGGTGGAGGGTGAAAAACTGATCGGTCTTGTTACTGAGGGAGAGATTCGCGGAGCGATTTTTCCCGCCATGATAGAGGATATCGGGGTCAAGGATCTTATGATGTCGGATCCCATTACCGTGCATCCCGAGACCTTGCTTGAAGACGCGGTGCGTCTTGTATATCGACACAAGATAGGGTGCCTGCCGGTTGTTGATGAGGACCGGAACCTCAAAGGCATTATCACAGTGGTTGACATGCTGGCCTCCCTGATAGAGCTGATGGGGCTTCTTTCGGAAAGCTCGCGGCTGGATTTGGTTCTGCCTGACCGGCCCGACGCCTTCGAGGAAGTCAGCCGCGTCATACAAACAAATGGAGGAAAAATAGTTGGTGTTAGCTTGTCACGTTTGAGCGAGGATCAGATAGTTTATCTCTTTCGCCTCGAAAAAATGAAACTGGAGCCTGTGGTTCATGATCTGGAGACGAAGGGATACGAGATTATTTCCAGTTTGGATTAAACGCTCACCTGAATTTTTTAAATAATTTCCGCCAAGCTTAAGATGATTCTGGCCTAAGGTTCTGTAAATGTGATATACACCTTGGCGAAGCCAACAAGATTGAGCAGTGTGAAGCGAGGAATTAAAGTGCCAAAGAAGTATAAAGCAGTTAAAACTTATCAGGAGATAAATGACCGGATCAAAAAAGGCAAGGCCGTTGTTTTAACGGCTGAAGAGGTCATTGAGGTGGTTAAAAAGAGCGGGCCGGTCAAGGCGGCCCGTGAAGTGGACGTGGTTACGACCGGGACTTTTTCACCGATGTGCTCCTCCGGGGCTTTTTTAAATTTCGGACACACTAAACCTCCTATAAAGGCTTCCCAGGCCTGGATTAACGATGTTCCAGCCTACGCGGGGATGGCCGCGGTTGATATCTATATCGGCGCAACGGAGTCCGTGGAAGGTGATCCTCTTAACAGCGTTTATCCAGGCGAATTTAAATACGGCGGCGGCCACGTCATTCAAGACCTCGCCGCCGGGAATAAGGTAAAACTCAGAGTGCAAGCCTATGGGACTGACTGCTATCCCAGACAGCATTTTGAAAAGTCTTTCACGGTGCATGAAATCCCGGACGCGGTTCTCTGCAACCCTCGCAATGGCTACCAGAATTACAACTGCGCCGTAAATTCAACCAAAAAAATCATTTACACGTACATGGGGCCGTTAAAACCACATTTTGGAAACGCGAACCACTGTACCTCGGGCCAACTCTCTCCGCTTTTCAATGACCCCTACTTTATGACCATCGGCTTGGGTACAAGAATCTTTCTGGGGGGTGCTCAAGGCTATGTCACCTGGCCGGGAACCCAGCACAACCCTGACCCGCCGCGCGGCAAAAACGGGGTCCCTCTCCAGCCAGCCGGGACCATGATGGTCATAGGTAACCTCAAAGAGATGAACCCCCGTTATCTTGTGGGAGCCTCCATACTCGGTTACGGCTGTTCCTTGACCGTGGGCTTGGGCGTGCCCATTCCGATACTCAACGAGGATATAGCCCAATTTGTGGGGGTTTCCAATGATAAGATTTTTACCAAGGTCGTGGACTATGGCATTGATTACCCGGCGGGAACAGGACAATCCTTGGGTCAGGTCAGCTATGAGGAGCTTTTTTCCGGGACCATCAGGGTAAATGGAAATGACATGCCGACCGTTCCTTTATCTTCTCTCAAAATGGCTCGTGAGATCGCCGAGACCCTGAAAGAGTGGATACAGAAAGGTGAGTTCCTGCTTGGCGAACCACAAATGCTGCTTCCTTCAGTTCGTAAATAGATGGGACTGGAAATCCACGCTTCCCGCGTTAGATCTGATTTTGATTTGAAATAAAGAAAAATTTATGCTTGAGGGTAGTTGAGTCCGATTAAAGACAGGTAAAAAAACGGTCTTAAAACAGGGCTTCTATCAAATATCCTTTAAGTCTCGTTTTTCAAGCCTGGATAGATTGTTTTCACTTTTATAGCAATTGCCAGAATGAGACCTCTGCAAAACCAGTAATTTTGTTGAAATCGCGGAAGGCGAAAATTTAACCCGCAGGAATATGTTAAATAATTCGAGGGCTTAAATTTGAGCCTGACATATGCCGCTGCAGCGTTAGCGAAGCGGCGCTCATGAGGTCAGCTAAAGGACGAGGTTTTGCAAAGGTCTCAGAATTACGGTCCGTTTGATTATCAAGACAGTTCAAGGCTCCGCCGCTGACTGCCACGATGCAACAAATTGCCATTACATGCTGTTTTGGCGTTTGTCTCAAGGTTGCTACGAGAATGTCCGATACTAAATTTTCTCCTGTCCCAAAGCCAAACGGAATACATTTGTGACAAAGGCTCCAGTTCCTCACAAAAGTTTTTTGATTTCAGGCTCCCAGAAGTCATGCCTGACAAATCCCGTTATCCTTTTAACAAGCTGACCCTGGCGATTTATCAGGAAAGTGGTGGGTATGCCTCTTATGTTTCCGTAACTCTTCATGACCTTTTTGCTTTTTTTCCCGGCGTAAAGAATTTCATAGTTGACTTTTAACCGGGTTGTGAATGCCTTGACAAACTCTATGTCCGCTTTATCAATAGAGATGCCTATAATTTCCAAACCTGATGGGCCGAATTTTTTCTGCAGCTTTATGAAGTCAGGGATCTCCTGCCGACAGGGGGTGCACCAGGTGGCCCAGAAATTCACCATAACCACCTTGCCTTTATAGTCTGATAAACTGACCATTTTATTTTCAAGGTTGGGTAATGTGAAATTTGCTGCCTTTGGGTACTGGCTGCCGCCGTTCGCGCCGCCTATGAGCACGATCATTAATGAGACGAGGAAGATCACAAGCACAACAGATAATTTTCTCATGTTAGATGCCCCTTAAGGAGTGTTGCTGGAAGCCATCTCAAAAAAGCTTTTTTACCCTAATGCAGGAACCCCGCTTCGCTGACACTGCAGCGGCATATGTCGTACGAAAATTTATATCCTCGAAATATTAAACATACTCCTGCGGGTTAAATTTTCTTTCTCCGCGATTTAGACCAAAACACTAATTTTGAGATAGCTTCTAATAAATATTATCATGAATCGGCTCATTTTCAATGCAGACCCCTTTTAAGGTTGAAACTGGAACTGCCTTTAAGAGGCCGGTTTCTTTTTAGAGCCTCCCTAACTTCGCGCGCCCTTTTCCGGGGATGCGGGTCAAACTCCAGATCAATTATAAAAGCTTTTACCCCGGCCAGCGGTTTGATTTTGAGCAGCGGGGCCAGAAAGACGGGCTGTTCGGCAAAAACCTGAAAGGCGCTTCGATCAAACCTCAGCCTGAATCTTTCCTTGCGGGGGCTCATCACCGGCAAATTATCCTTTAAGCCCGGTGGAACAAAACGCGAGGTGAAGAGTGAGGGACGGCCGTAGATGTAAAGCAAACGGGTAATCGGGCCGGTTTGGCTCAAGATTTGTCTCAGGTTTTTTTCGTCATTTTCAATCGATAAGGTCACTCCATCCAGACGCAGGGACTTCAGTTGGGCTTCAGCCTCGGTGTTGAGGCAGTTAAGACGGTAATCGGCGTAAATACTCAACCTGCGTCCCGGGCGTTTTACTGAGGACTGATTCAAAATATCGATGTGACTCAGGTTGGAAATCATAAAACCGGCGAGATTCACTTGGCGCAGATTTTTCAAATCTTGATTGAGATCATCGAGCTCTGAACCGAAGAGTAACGGCGGCAAGGCCCAGATCAACCGGTTAAGAACACGGTCATGCCTTCGCTTGATCTGATTGATTCGTTTCAGGTTTGGTCTGGTCAGAGGCAGTATGATTCTGTCCGGCTTGAGTTCTTCCAAATTAAGGATCTCCTCGGTGCGAGATAACCGATACCAGATTTCTGGTTTTGTGCGATTTGCGGAACCAGAAACCCTTCTGTATCTGGCCTTGAGATCGTCCAGGACTGGCGGCAGTTTCCGGGAAGGCTTGATATTTGGGGCCGGAGTCTCCTTGAAATCCTTAATCAAGGGGGACTTAAGAGCTTCTTTTTCTCCCCCGGCGGTGTCCACCTTGAAAATGAGATCGCCGCCGGTCAGAGTAAAAGGCGAGTTCAAGATTACCTTTTTACCTTGAACGGCCTTCTTGAGCCTGGAGCCGTCCCTGGTGATTTCCTTGAGGGTAAAGGCCTGTCGTTCTCCGTTTCGCTTGAATTGAGCCCGAAGTCTGTCACCGGATTTAACGTCAGCCTTGAGTTCTATGCGGCCGCCCTCCCTCACCGTTTCTTCTATTCGGCCCAGAAATCTTCCGGAGGTGGCGGAATGGTATGGGGCCAGGGCGTCCGTCGGATGGGGGGACACGAAGAATCCCTTCGAACCCTCGCGGCCCAAACTGTCATCGATCAACTCGCGAGCTTCAGCCAAGGCCTGATCCCAGTCTTCCTTTGAACTGTCTACCAGCAAACGATAGGCTTTGACAATATTGCCCACATAGTGGGCGCCCTTCATCCTTCCTTCTATTTTCAGGGCGGCCAGGTTCAATTCTTTTATTGATCCAAGCAATTCACTCGCGTCAAGGTCGGTTGGAGAGAAGAAGTAGGCGCTCTTGCGACCGCTGGTATAACGTCGGCGGCAGGGCTGAGTGCAAGCTCCGCGAAGGCTTCCCTTGCCCCCTAAAAAACTGGACATGAGGCAAAGCCCGGAAAATGAGAAGCACAGGGCGCCATGGACAAAGAGCTCCACTCCAAGGTTTGTGTTCCGTGTTAGGTTTTTAATTTCTTTCAAGGTCAATTCCCGGGCTAGAACCACCCGGTCAAAGCCAAGCTTTTCCAGAACTCGAAGCCCGGGCAGGCTGTATCCGCCCATGAGTGTGGAGGCATGAAGTTCAAACATGGGGAAATGGGTTTTAATAAGATGCAAAAGCCCTAAGTCCTGGAGTATGAGCGCGTCCGGTTTGATTTGAACAAGGGCGTCCAGCAGACGGGCCGCGGCAGCCAGGTCTTCCTGCTTTAGTAGGGAATTAAAAGCGATATAAACCTTGACCCCGCGTTCATGGGCCAGAGGAACCAGACGAGCCAGATCAGGAAGAGAAAAATTCGCGGCAAAGGCTCGGGCCGAAAAATCCTTTAGCCCCAGGTAAACGGAATCCGCTCCAGCGTCAACCGCCGCGGCAAAGGTGGCCGGGTTGCCGGCGGGTGCTAGAATTTCAGGTTTACTTTTTACTGTCTCAAGTTTTATAGGCCCCTGGGGTCGGCGTTTTTTGTGTTTATAATTTGGTTTCTTCAAATTTTTTGCCCTTTTCCATCAATACAGTTATCTCGATTCTTACGGCGGTGAGAACTTTAATCAATTTTGCCCATTTCCAGATTATTTGTCCATGGTAAATATTTCTTTCGTTAAATAAAGCTGTCTTCAATCTGTGTAGGGCTTGATGAATAAATGAATACTGTTTTCTTGGCGTGGCGCGATTTACAGGCCCGGATTACCTGATCGAATGTTTTTAAAATTATCGCAAAATTCTTTAGTTGGGCTGCCTGCTTGGAGGTAAGGATTTTGAGACCTCTGCAAAACCAGTAATTGTGTTGAAATCGCGGAAGGCGAAAAATTAAACCGCAGGAATATTACAAAGTATTTCGAGAACTTAATATTTTTAGCCTGACATATGCCGCTGCAACGTCAGCGAAGCGGCGCTCATGAGTTCAGCTAAAGGACGAGGTTTTGCAGAGGACTCATTTTAGTAATTCTAGCTTGTGCATAAAGACCGCATGTGTTAACAGTAACAACTACTTCAGAGAAAAAGACTGTTTCCCAAAGTGGGAAATATATTCATTACCTGGAGGAAAAATGCTGATCAAGTTTTGGGGCGTAAGAGGTTCAATCCCGACACCTATTCGGACTGAACAGGTTAGCGCCAAGATCAAGCAAGCCCTCAGCCTGGTAAAAGGGGTGGATCTTGAAAACGAAGAGGCTGTCAATGCCTTTGTCGAGGGTTTGCCCTTTGAGGTCAGGGGAACTTACGGCGGGAACACGGCGTGTGTGGAGGTTCGTTCCGAAGAGACGGTTATTATTCTGGATGCTGGTTCTGGAGTCAGGGATCTTGGACTTGCTATGCTTAAAGGCCCTATAAGCGAGGGAGAAGGCACCGTCCATTTTCTTATCAGCCACACACACTGGGATCACATCCAGGGTTTCCCTTACTTCGTTCCGGCTTTGATCGAAGGCAACCTGATCAGGCTTTACAGCCCTAAAGAGGATCTCGCTCAAAATTTTATAACCCAGCAGATGGACCAGGATATGTTTCCCATCCGTCTCGAGGCCATGGGAGCGGACATTGAGTTCGTTCGTCTTGCCGGGCAAAACGCTGACATTGGGGGAGTCACTGTCAGTCACAAATTGATGCGTCATCCCGGTGGGTCATATGCATACCGCCTGGAAAGCAGCGGTAAGATCCTTGTTTACGCCTCTGACGCCGAGTATCCAAAGCTCAACCAGACCAATATACAGCCTTATATTGATTTTTTCTCTAACGCCGACACCTTGATTTTTGACGCCATGTATACTTTTTCCGAGGCAGTTGCTAAAATAGGATGGGGGCACGGCGCGGCTTACGTTGGCGTTGACATGGCGGTTAAAGCCGGGGTTAAACGCCTTATTCTCTTTCACCATGAACCTACTTATGATGATGAAAAATTCAGGGAAATACTCGAAAAGTCAAAGACTTATTTTAGCTTGGTTCGAGAAGATGTTGATCTGGAGATCCTGGTGGCCGCGGAGGGGCTGGAGCTTGAAGTTTAGGTTGAACGAGTAGTCCATCTCACAGTTTTCTTACACTATAGAACCCTGCTCGAACTTGATTAACTTCCAAAATAATCTTTCGTACCTGCCTGCTTTTTCCTGGCGTGTTCAGATCGTTTGTCATAAACAAGTTCCGTTTGGCTTTGGGGCAGGAAGAGATATGGTTTTGGCCATTCTCCTAAACCGCCTTACGAAAAACGCCAAAACATCATGTAATTGCCGCTTGTTACACCATGTTAGCCGCTGTTAGAGGTTTGATTTAGCTTTGTAATCACAAGGAAAATGATTCTGGCAATTACTATAGAAAGCGATAATTTTATTGGTACTTCGCAATTTAGAGCGATTCTCAAAAATATTTTCCTTTTGAGACCCCTGCAAAACCAGTAATTGTGTTGAAATCGCGGAAGGCGAAAAATTAACCCGCAGTAATATTACCAAGTATTTCGAAGACTTGATTTTGAACCTGGCATATGCCGCTGCGGCGTGAGCGAAGCGGGATTCAATACCGCTGCAGCGTGAGCGAAGCGGGGTTCATGAGGTCAGCTAAAGGACGATGTTTTGCAAAGGTCTCAGCTATTCTATCTCAGACCGCAGGACCTGGGTTTCAGGCAACAAAACAGGTTGGCAAGGCGCAATCAAGGCAGTTTTAGCTGCGGGGTGTATAAAACCGCGTGGTTATTGACAGGCTCAACAGGAACTGGTATCCCTATCAAACATGACAGTTGCTGAAGAAATTAACCTGGATCAACTCGGGCTGGATCATTCACCGTTAGTTCGTTCCTCGGTGTTGACGGTAGATCCTCCCAATCTCAAGGACAACACCGGCCTGGCGGAACGTCTGATTCAGGCTTTGAAGGAAACAGCCGGACTTGAAAACGTTAAGCTGCCTCTTTCACTGGCGCGCGGTCTGAAAGAGGTTTTACATCATTCGGATTTCAAGGTTTGGGCCGCTTATCAGGCGGAAGGCGGCCAGGGCCGATTAATTGATGTTCGCCCTGTTTCAAACTCAGACCGTCTTTATGGTCTGGCAGTGGACATCGGCTCCACTACTTTGTCCTTCGCTTTAGTCGATCTTGAGCATCCTGGTGTGATTGGTGAGGCCAGTTCGCTAAATCCCCAGATTGAATATGGAGAGGACATTTTGACTCGAGCGCGTTTCGCCGATCAACCGGAGGGGCTCGATACTCTGTCTGTGGTTCTTTGGCAGGCGATCAATGAAGGGGCGGCCCAAATATGCGCTGAACACAAAATTGAGACTGGCCGTATTTTAGCGGCGGCCCTGGCGGGCAACACGGTCATGACGCATTTACTGTTGGGGCTTTCTCCTTCAACCTTGATCAGGGAGCCGTATGTGCCTGTACTCAACCGGCCGGCGGATCTGAAAGCGATTGATCTGGGTTTCGATATAGCCCCTCTGGCTCCGGTGGCAATAATGCCTAATAAAGGCTCTTATTTCGGCGGTGACCTGGTAGCGGGTCTGGTTACGGCTGGATTTAACCGGTTTGAGGAACCATGCCTGATGGTGGATGTCGGAACAAACGCGGAGGTTGTACTGGGTCAGAAGGATTGGCTGATCGGCGCCGCTGGAGCCGCTGGGCCGGCCTTGGAGGGCGGAGTGACCCGAATGGGCATGGTCGCCGGCCCGGGTGCCATAGATCAGGTTCGAGTTGAACGTGATACCGGGGAGTTGTTTTATCAAACCATGGGCGGACTTCCGCCTCGTGGAATATGCGGTTCAGGATTGATTGACCTTTTTGCTGAGCTTTTCCTCTCTGACATTATTGATTTCAGAGGGAAATTGACTCTGGATAAGGGCCATACCCGGCGTGTCGAGACTGATGAGGGGCCAGCTTTTGTTGTTGTCCCCGGTAAGGAGGCCGCCGGGGGGGAGCCTATTCTTTTGTCTGATGTGGAAATTGACATTTTGATGCGTTCCAAGGCCGCCATGTACACCATCCTGGAAACGATTCTCAAAAGTGTGGAGTTAAGTTTTGATCAGATCGATCGTTTTTTTGTCGCCGGGACCTTTGGCCAGTATATTGATCCGCGCATGGCCGTGGCTGTCGGCATGCTGCCTGATATTCCCATTCAAAGGTATGTCTCTTTAGGCAACTCTGCCCTCAACGGATTGATTTTAATATTATTTTCTTCTCAGGCGCGAGCTGAAGTTCTCGATATTTGGCGTCGTTTGACCTATCTGGAATTAAATATGAATCAAGATTTCATGAATCGTTTCTCGGCGGCTCGATTCATTCCCCATACGCACCGGGAGTTCTTCCCCTCCGTGGGGACGATAATTAAATAGAGCGCGTTTTCACTCTCCCCCGATGATCATCTTGACGTAATGTAATACTTGGAATACATTAAGAAAAATAATAGATGCCGTGTGTTTGAGATTTTTTTAAATTTATATAACGTCACCGCATTATCCGGTTGCTGAAATGAACCTTATCTAAGGTTGTTGAGAGGCGAATGCATTATTGGATCGGCTTAAACATCTTCTTTTATTGATTTTTGGCTGGTTTTAGTTTAAACCGGCGCAAGGCATGGGAAAAGGGTATATAAACTCTATTTTTGACTTGACAAAATGAGCGATAGGTCATATAAATTTGTATTTGGCCGTTTATTACACGGCGGATACTCAAGCTGGCGTAGCTCAACTGGTAGAGCACCTGATTTGTAATCAGGATGTTGCGGGTTCGAGTCCCATCGCCAGCTCCAGATATGAAGGATTTTTAGTAAGATAATAAAATTTGGTTGCAGGTGGCTTGAAAAGCGTTATTAACGCTGCAAATATAGTGGTGAGGTTCCCGAGTGGTTAAAGGGAGCAGACTGTAAATCTGCCGGTGAATGCCTTCGGAGGTTCGAATCCTCCCCTCACCACCAGAAAATTAGAGGGGCCGGTAGGGGAACGCCGGATGGAGAAAGAAAATTTTTTTTGTCCCAATATTAGCCAAGGTGATTTTTGCGGGAATAGCTCAGCTGGCTAGAGCGTCAGCCTTCCAAGCTGAGGGTCGCGGGTTCGAATCCCGTTTCCCGCTCCATAAATTCAAGCCAACTTTAATAATGATTTGGGGGTAACCCCAACGAGCCCACGTAGCTCAGCAGGTAGAGCACTTCCTTGGTAAGGAAGAGGTTCACCGGTTCGAGCCCGGTCGTGGGCTCCATAAAATTCAAACAGATACCCGGCGTCGTTTTTAGTTGAGTCGCGGGTGTCAAGGTATTTTTTATTTAGTAGGAGGATTGTCCATGGCCAAGAAGAAATTTGAGCGGACGAAGCCGCATGTAAACATAGGGACGATTGGGCACATTGATCACGGGAAGACGACCCTGACATCGGCCATTACGCTTTGTCTTTCGAAA